>CAJUOS010000003.1:0-55123 GCA_910588075.1 uncultured Erysipelotrichaceae bacterium
TTCTGCGTTGTATCTTAGAAACCATAGTTGTTGATCAGTTTTATTATTTAGCACCCACCACAACGTGAACATGTTTGTACATCATTTGGTGTTTTTGCTCCAGTTCCATGACAATGTGAACATTGTTCATCAAAATTGATTTTTATTTCTGTTTTCTTTCCTCTGATTGCATCCATAAAATCAATTTCTAATTGTAGAAAACGATCTTCTCCACGAATTGGGCCAGTTTTTCTTTGACGTTGTGTTCCTCCACCAAAAAATGATCCAAAAATATCTCCCAAATCTACATCTTCAAAACCACCAAATCCACCTTGGAAGCCTCCAGCGCCACCAAATCCACCAGTTTGATCAAATGCAGCATGTCCATAACGATCATAAGCAGCTTTTTTATTGTCATCAGATAACACATCATATGCTTCTTGTACTTCTTTGAATTTTTCTTCTGCTCCAGGTTCTTTATTGACATCAGGATGATATTTTTTAGCCATTTTTCTATATGCACGTTTAATTTCATCAGAACTTGCACTTTTAGAAATGCCTAAAACCTCATAATAATCTCTTTTATCAGCCATTATCTCACCTCTTCATTAGATAAAACCAAGGCAAAAGCCTTGGCTTTATATTAATTCTTTTCTGTAAAATCAGCATCTACAACATCATCATTTGCTGCATTTCCATTATCTGTTGGATTAGCACCTTGAGATTGTTGATATTGATATGCTGCCATTTGTTGTGCTACTTGTTCTAATTCATTCATCTTAGTTTCTAATGTAGCCATATCATTTTCATCTAATGCTTTCTTTAATTCATCTCTTAAAGCAGTTGCTTGAGATTTTTGATTATCATCAATTTTATCTCCTTGTTCAGCTAAAGCTTTATCAATTTCATTAATCATTTGTTCTGCTTTATTTCTTGTTTCAATATCTTTACGTTTCTTTTCATCATCAGCTTTATTTGCTTCAGCTTCTTTAACCATTCTATCAATTTCTTCATCACTTAAACCAGTAGAATTTTGAATAGTAATAGATTGTTCTTTTTGTGTTTTCATATCTTTAGCTTTAACATTGACAATTCCATTTACATCAATATTAAATGTAACTTCAATTTGAGGCACACCTCTAGGTGCTGGTTCAATTCCATCTAATTTAAATAAACCTAATTGTTTATTATCTTTAGCCATAGATCTTTCACCTTGTAATACATTAATATCAACAGCAGGTTGATTATCTGCAGCAGTTGAGAAAATTTGTGATTTTGTTGTTGGAATTGTTGTATTTCTTTCAATCAATACAGTCATAACTCCACCCATAGTTTCAATTCCTAATGATAATGGTGTAACATCTAATAAAACAATATCCTTTACATCACCAGCAATTACACCACCTTGAATTGCAGCACCCATTGATACAACTTCATCAGGATTTACTGATTTATTTGGTTCTTTTCCTAATAATCTTTTAACTGATTCTTGAACAGCAAGAATACGTGTAGATCCTCCAACTAATAATACTTGATCAATGTCATTTGGAGACATTCCTGCATCACTTAATGCTTGTCTTACAGGTCCTTCTGTACGCATAACTAAATCATGAGTTAATTCATCAAATTTAGCTCTTGTTAATGTTAATTCTAAATGTAATGGACCAGCTGGACCAGCAGAAATAAATGGTAATGAAATTTGTGTTTGCATTACACCACTAACATCTTTCTTAGCTTTTTCTGCTGCTTCTTTAACACGTTGCATTGCCATACTATCAGCACTTAAATCAACACCTTGTTCTTTTTTGAATTCTGCAACAATCCAATCCATAACTTTTTGGTCAAAATCATCTCCACCCAAACGGTTATCTCCAGCTGTTGCTAATACTTCAAACATACCATCAGCTAAATCTAAGATAGAAACATCAAATGTCCCTCCACCTAAATCATAAACTAAAACTTTTTGTTCTTTATCTAATTTATCAACACCAAATGCTAATGCAGCAGCAGTTGGTTCATTAATAATACGTTCAACTTCTAACCCTGCAATCTTTCCAGCATCCTTTGTTGCTTGACGTTGTGCATCATTAAAATATGCAGGTACAGTAATAACTGCTTTATTCACACTTTCACCTAAATATGCTTCAGCAGTTGCTTTTAAATTTTGTAAAATCATTGCTGAAATTTCTTGAGGTGTATATTCCTTTCCATTAACAGCAGTCTTATAACCAGTTCCCATATGTCTTTTGATAGACATAATTGTATCTTTATTTGTAACTGCTTGACGTTTAGCAGCCTCACCTACAACAATTTCACCATTTTTAAATGAAACAACAGAAGCTGTTGTTCTTAAACCTTCTGGATTAGCTATAACTTTTGCTTCACCATTTTCCATAACACTCACGCATGAGTTTGTAGTACCTAAGTCAATACCAATAATCTTATTTCCCATAATATAATATCCTCCTTAAATTTATTCATTTACTTTTACTAAAGATGCACGAATAACGCGATCCTTTAATTTATATCCTTTTTGAAGTTCTTCAACAATGATATTTGAATCATAATTTTCATCTTGTGCCATCATAACAGCTTGATGTAAATTAGGATCAAATTCCTTTCCTTGTGCTTCTATAACTTCAACACCATTTTTTTCTAAAATATTCATCAATTGATTAAAAATCATTTGATATCCTTTCAAAAAAGTTTGAATTTCATCACTAGGATTTTCAACATTTAAAGATCTTTCAAAGTTATCTATAACAGGCAATAACTCTTCAATAAAAGATTGCATCATAAATTTCATTGAATTTGAATGTTCTTTCTCCAATCTTCTTTTTGAATTTTCCATATCAGCAAATACTTTATAATAATCAGTTTTCCAAGTATTAACTTCTTCTTCAAGTTTTGCTATTTTTTGTTCAAATAACTCTTTTGAATCCTCAACAACTTCTGTTTCTACTGCTTCTTCATTTTCTTCAACAGTTTCAACAACTTCATCTTCTTTCTTTTCTTCTACCATTTTTTCACCTCTATTCATCATCTAATTCTTTTAAGAGCACTTGCTCTATAGATTTCGATATATAGTCAACTAAAGAAACAACTTTTTCATAAGGCATTCGTGTAGGCCCTATAACAGAAATTGATCCCTTAGATTCATCTCCTGTTTTAAATGATGCAGATATAACTGATACATCACTTAACTCTTCAATTGGAGAATCACTACCAATTCTTACACTTACTCCTTCTTCTAAACCAAGTGGTTCTAAACTTTTCCAAGATTGAGAATTTTCAAAAGCACTAACTAATTGTCTTAACTTATTTACATCATTATATTCTGGTTGATATAGCATATTCTCTTTTCCTGAAAAATAAACATTACTATTTGCAAATTTCATAAACGCCTCTAAAAAAGCATTAAATAAAATTTCATGTTCTTTAATTCTTGCACTTAATACAGGTCTTACATCTCTCTCTAATCGAAAAGCAACTTGATTAATTGGTGTTCCATCCAACAAATCATTCATAACATTTACACAACTTGTTAAATCTTCTAAATAAGCATTATTTTTTACATTAAACATTTTATTTTCAACATGCCCTTTATCAGTTACAATAATAGCTGTTACACTATGTTCACTAAGTGGAACTAATGTTATATTTTGCAGTCTTTCATAATCAGAATTAGGTCCTAATGCAACAGTTGTTAAATGAGTTAATTCACTTAATATTTGACAACTTTCTTGGATAATTTCATTTAATGAACGATGACGATCTCCTAAAAATGTAGCCACTCTGTTTTTTACTTCCTCTTCTACATTAGGTTGTAATAAAGTATTGACATAAAATCTATAGCCTTGTGTAGAAGGTATACGTCCTGAAGATGTATGCGTTTTTTCTAAATAACCATGTTCTTCTAAAAATGACATTTCATTTCTTATTGTTGCACTTGAATACGGAAGTTGATATTTTGTCATTAATAATTTTGATCCAACAGGTTCAGCTGTTTCCACAAATTCTTCAACAATACATTTGAATATAAGTAATTGCCTAGCTGTTAGCATATCTTAACCTCCCTTAGCACTCAAATTATCCTTGTGCTAATTTTATTATACTCAACTTTTTAGCACTGTCAACACTTTTGTGCTAAAAATGTTTTTAAATTAAAAAGATAGTTTTATCACTATCTTCCATATTTTATTTTTTCGATTATACTTATCCAATTTAATGAATATATATTTCTCAATCAATCTAAAAAATCAACCAATATAGTATTTAAATAATTCATCCCTTTAAATGTTACTCTTAGATATCTATCTTTTATTTCTAACATATGTAATTGTACATATTTATTAATCACATCTTTGTATTTTTCCAATAAATCAATATGATATAAATCATTGATTTCATCTATATCCAAACCTTCTCTTAAACGTAATCCCATCATTATCTTTTCAAAAATTTCATCATTTAATTCTAAATGATAATCATTATCTAAATAACAATGATTCAAATACTTTGTTAAATTTCTTGTGTTTTCTAATCTATGATGATGAATCAAAGAATGTGCTGATAAACCTATTCCTTGATAATCCTGATAATGCCAATATACCAAATTATGTAAAGAAGGTTTCTTTTTATAATAATTACTAACTTCATAATGAATAAATCCTTTTTCTTTGAGATAAGAATGAATATGTTCATACCAATAAGCATCTTCTTCATCATTTAAAGGTATGTACCCATGATGTTTTAATATTGTATAATCTTCTAATATCAAAGAATAAATAGAAATATGTCCAATTCCTAATTGATTGATAATTTCAATATCTTCATATACATCTTCTAAAGTTTGTTGAGGTAATCCATAGATTAAATCAACATTCATATCATCAAATCCCATCGATTGAGCTAATTCAATAAAATGGATAGCTTCCTTAGAAGTATGATGTCTTCCTATTTCTTTAAGTAATTTATTATGAAAAGTCTGGACCCCTATACTCAATCTATTCACCTGATACTCTTTTAATAAATCAAGTTTTTCTTCATTCATTGATTCTGGATTTACTTCTATACTATATTCTAAAGAATGTTGAGAAAATGGTTGTAATAAATCCAATAATTTTTTTAATTGTCTTAATGATAAAGAACTTGGAGTTCCTCCACCAATATAAATTGTTTGATAATCTCCTGTTATTTTTTTATCTTTGATTTCAAAAGCTAAAGCATCCAAATATCTTTCTACCCAATCTTCTTGATAAAAAACTTTACAAAAATCACAATACGAACAAATATGATGGCAAAATGGTACATGAACATATAAAGCACTCATTATAATCCAAATTCCTTTGCTAAACCACCTAAAGATGTTTCTTTATAAGCACTAGATAAATCTTTACCAGTTTCTTTCATAACTTTAACAATAGTATCAAAAGACACTTTGTTCTTACGCATATATCCTAATTGTTTGGCTAACATTGCTGCATCTAATGCCCGTAAAGAACCATATCCATTTCGTTCAATACATGGAATTTGCACATATCCTCCAACTGGATCACATGTCAATCCTAAGTTATGTTCTAATCCCATTTCAGCTGCATATTCTATCAAATTGTTATTCAATTCATAATTCCATGCCATCATTGCTGCCGCCATTGCACAAGCTGATCCAACTTCTGCCTGACATCCTCCATCTGCTCCTGAAATAGTTGCATTCTTTTTAATGACATTACCAAAAAGTCCCCCAATAGCAAGTGCCTTAATAAGATCCTTTTTCTCAATATGAAGTTGTTTATATGCATAATATAAAATAGCTGGAACAATTCCACTTGCACCACATGTTGGAGCTGTAACGATTTCTCCCCCATCAGCATTTTCTTCAGCTACTGCATAAGCATAACTTGAAATAAACAATCTTTCTCTATCTGCTTCTCGTCTTGTATTTTGTGCATGTTGAAACATTGATTTAGCCACTCTTTTTAACTTTAATCTTCCCTGAATTGTTCCTTCTTTTCTCAGTCCATTTTCAACACTTGAAAACATTGTATTCAATATTTTATATAAATATTCTACAAAATCTTCATCTTCATTTTCTAAAACATAATCATATAATGATATTCCTTGTTCTTCAACATATTTAAGAATTTCACTCATTGTTTTTTCTTTATAAACATCTATCATTTGATTTTCTTTCTCACCTTGAAAAACAATAGATCCTCCACCTATTGAATAAACTTCTATAACATCTTCTTCTTGATTATCCTGATTAAAAACATGAATCAACATACCATTAGGATGATATGCTAATTCATCAGATTTAAAAGAAAATGTAACAGGTATTGGAGCAAAAGTTTTTTCTATAATATCATCTGTCAAATGTCCTTTCCCTGTTAATGCTAAAGAACCATGTAAATCAACATGAAAACGTAACGCATCTGGATATTTCTTTAAAATATATTGAGCAGCTCTTTGTGGACCCATAGTATGTGATGAAGATGGTCCAACACCTATTTTATATAACTCTCTTAATGATTCCATTAATGATATCCTCCCATTTTAATCAAAAATAATTCTAAACCTTTAAATCTATCTATTTTTCCTGTCTTAATATCAACATCAAGTTGAGATAATTCATTTAATTTTTCTAGTAATTCATTGATTTCAAAATCTTTTCCATCTCGTCTAATATATCTTAAACGATATGGATTTAAAGATAACATTTTACCAATTTCTTGATCATTATATCCTTTTCTATCAAGTAATTTCACTTGATATAATAGCCTTAAAGAATTAGCAATAAGAACAATCAATTTAATCGGTTCTTCATTATTCATTTTTAAATCTTTATAAATTTGAATACTTCTTGCTGTTTCTTTATTTAAAATAGCATTTGTTAGTTCAAAAACATTTTCTTCTAATTTTTTTGCAACCATCATATCAATAACTTCTTTTGTAATATGATGTGAATGTAAACAAATTTTATTAACTTCTTGAGATATTTCTAATAAATCATTTGGCATTCTAGATAAAAAAAGTTCAAGTGCATCATCTTCTATTTCACAATTTCTAGATTTAAAAGCTTGATGTGTTGTCTTATATAATTGATGATAATCTACTTTATCTATATCATAAAATTGAACACTTTTTCTTAACTTTTTAACAACTTTTTTTCTTTCATCAAAATTCTTTTGATCATGATAAATAACAAAAATAGTTGTTGGATTATCATGACTTAAATATTCCATTAATATTTCTACATCTTCCTTATTTACTTCTTTTTGTTTTAAAGTCGTTAAAAAATAAGGATTTTTAACAATAATCATCTTATACTCTGTTAAAAAAGGTGGTGTTAAAGCATCTTCAATAATCATTTTCATTGGTGTTTCATGACACCAATAAGTCATAATATTCATATCTTCATCCTTAATATGATACTTTTTTTTCAAAGAATTTATTTTTCTTTCCATTAAAAACTTTTCTTCACCATAAATCACACAATTCATAACAACACCTCCTTTTCCATTATACATGAAAAGTCTTTATTTGTAATATATTTTTATCTATCTATAAATAACATATTTTTGATATGGATAAAATCGAATATGAAACATACCATCTTGATCTGTTCTCAAAATATTAATTTTCTTTCTTTTTAATCTTGTAATGACTTTTTCAGATGGATGATGATATAAATTATTCTTTTTAACTCCTATCATAGCCACTTGAGGATGAATCCAATCAAGCAAATCAGAAGAAGTTGCAGTTGAGCTACCATGATGAGAAACTTTTAAAATATCTACACTTATATTTGTATATATATCTATTAATTCTTTTTCAACATTTTGTGATATATCACCTGTCAACAAAATATGATAATTATTCATTTGAACATTCATAACCAATGATTGATCATTATTATCTGATGAATAACTATGTTTTAACATTTCTATCTCTATATTTCCTATTTGACGATACTCTTCATATTCTTGAATAACATGTTTAACAGGAAAATGATGTATTAATGATTCAAGTGCTCCGCAATGATCAAAATCATCATGTGATATATACACATAATCTAAATAATGAATGCCTATTGATTTTAAATAAGGAATAATTGTTTGAGTTGCTAAATCATAATCCTTATTTCCTCCTGTATCAATTAAAATATTTCCTTGTTGAAAAGGAAGTCTAATCAATGTACAATCCCCTTGTCCTACATCTATCATTGTTATTTCTCCATATATTTTATATTGACTATAAATTGAAAATGATAACATCAATCCTATCATCATTGAAATATAAAAAGATCTTTTCTTATGAAATGATAAACAATAAAGAATAGAAAAGTAAATATAATAATATAAAACAACAAACAATAAAGTTGGTTTTGAAAATTGCATATAAAAATTTATATATTCTAAAAAATTTAAAATCTTTTGTAAACTCACTATCATCAATTGAAGGAATATATCTCCAAATGAAAAAAAGATAGATAACCATGACCCCAAATAAATGACTTCAATAAATGGTGTTAAAAAAACACCTATAAATATTGAAAAAATTGGTATTTGATAATTCATATTTAATATAAGAGGTATTGTTGATAAATAAATCCATAAAAATGAATATTTTAATTTTTTAGTAAGAATAACTATAAAATATATAAAATATGAAAAAACAAATGAAATATTATAAATAAAGTATGGATTATAAATGAATGAGATAATCATTAAAAATGATAAAATATCTAATTGATTAAAGTAGTTTTTAAATAAATCATATAACACCATTACAAAAAATGCTCGATATAAAGAAATTTGAATTGGAATAGAAAAAATATAGTATCCAATAAGTCCATATGTTATAAATTGAGCATAATTTTTTGAAATAAATAAACTGATCACCGAAAATAAAAGAATATATAAAATATGAATATGCATTCCTGATAACGCAAATAAATGAACTAATGAATATTGAGTTAATTGATAATAATCATTTTCAATATTATCATCTTTCTCACCAAATAATAATAAACGCTGATAACTATTCACATCTTCTTTTAAAGACAAATGGTCTTCAATATATGAATATAATGATAAAGAATGATGAACTTGTTTCACTTCAATAAGTTGAGCTTTCAAAGTAATATTTTGTCCTAATAAATACAATTCTTCATCAAAGGCATTATCATTGGTTGCCTTATTCATTGGCAAATACTTTACTTTTATACTCACTCTATCTTTAAAATGAAATTTATGATGATGATAAAGCTTAATAAGTATACCATCTGTTTTAACATAACAATATTTTTCATTTACTTTTTCTACTATTCCTTCAATATTTTCATTTAATTGATAATTTTTTTTATACGAAAATGAAAATATACAACAACAAATCATTAAACATAATAATAAATGATATATAGACAATCTATAATAAATCCATATTAAATAAAAAAATAGACTTATATAAAATAAATAATGAAAATATTTCCCTAAAACTCCTAATAAACAAGCAATAGCATAATAAAAACAATGATATCTTATAAACATAATTCTTCTCTTATTCGTTTATATGTTTTTTGTCCAATACCTGAAATATTCATTATATCTTCAATACAAGTAAATGTATATTTCTTTCTATATTCAATAATTTTTAATGCTGTTTTTTCACCTATTCTATCCAATGTCATTAATTCTTCTTTTGTAGCTTTATTTAATGAAACACATCTTTGAGATTTCTTAGGTAAATAAATAATACTTTCATCCTTTAATTGTCTATTTAATGATAAAGCTTGTAAATTAGCTGTATCAGTTACTCCTACTGTATCAACAATATCTTTAATGGTTTTTTGACCTTGATATTCATATTTTCCCTGTTTTAAAAAAGCACCTTCTAAAATTACATATGAAGATGCCTCTTTATTTTTCTTTTCTATTTTTTCTGGTTGTTGAAAATCATATATAATAGAACATAATAATAAAATTAAAAATCCTAGTATTTGATATTTTTTTTGCATATTTTTTCTCCTAAAAAAAAGAATCCTAAGATTCTTTTGAAATATGGAAATGTTGGTAAGCCAATTCTGTTACAACTCTTCCACGTGTTGTTCTTTTAATTAACCCAGTTTGCAATAAATAGGGTTCATAAACATCTTCTAATGTTGTAGGTTCTTCTCCTATACTCGCTGCGAGTGCTTCTACACCTACTGGTCCCCCTCTAAAACGATGAATAATTCCTAGTAAATATTTATGATCAACATCATCTAATCCCAATTCATCAACTTTTAATCTTTGTAGTGCTTCAACAGTTCGTTCTTTTGTAATAATCTCATCTCCATTATATTGAGCAAAGTCTCGAACTCTTCTAAATAAACGATTTGCTATACGAGGTGTTCCACGAGAACGTTTTGCTAATTCACGTTGTGCTTCAACATCCATTTCTATTTGATAAACACGACTTGTACGATGAATAATCTTTGTTAACTCTTCAACATTATAATATTCTAATTTTGATACAATTCCAAAACGATCACGTAATGGTGCAGATAAATCACCAGCTCGTGTCGTTGCCCCTACAAGTGTGAATGGTGGTAAATCTATACGAATCGATCTTGTAGATGCTTCTTTCCCAATAACAACATCTACACAAAAATCTTCCATTGCAGGATATAAAATTTCTTCAACGACTTTATTTAAACGATGAATTTCATCTATAAATAATACATCTCCTGGTTCTAAAGATGTCAAAATTGCTACCAAGTCTCCAGTCTTTTCAATACTTGGTCCTGTCGTTGTTTTTAAATGTGTTCCCATTTCATTAGCAATAATCATTGACATTGTTGTTTTTCCTAATCCTGGTGGACCATATAGCAAAACATGATCTAATGATTCATCTCTTAATTTTGCTGCTCCTACAAATACTTTTAAATTATTTTTTAAATCTTTTTGTCCTACATACTCATCAAATGATTGTGGACGTAATTGACTTTCATCATCTTCATTATGTTCTTCAACATCTAAAACATCACGATTATATTCCATTGTCTTCCTCCTATGCTTTGACTAATAAACTTAAAGCTTTCTTGACATAACCATTTGTATCTAAATTTTCATTTGCTAATTGATTCATCACTTTATCAATTTCTTGTTTTTTATATCCTAAAGCTTGTAACACTTCTATTGCTTCATCAAAATCAACAGATGTTAAAACTGTATCTTTAACTAATACATTAAATTTACCTTGTAAATCTAATACAATTTGTTGTGCTGCCTTTGGACCAATACCCGGTATTCTTTTTAAATAAGCAATATTCTTTGATTCTATGGCTTGAATAATCGCATCTGTATCACCAGTTGCTAAAATACCAATAGCAGTTTTACATCCTATACCTTTTACAAGTATAAGTTTTAAAAATAATTCTTTTTCTTCTTTAGTTAAAAAACCAAATAACAAAATATCATCTTCTTTTACTTGTTGATAAACATACACTAATGTTTCCTTTCCTTTTTTAAACTGATAAGGGTTAGAAACATAAATCAAATACCCTATTCCATGATTATCTACAACAATATGATCTTTTGACATATCAACAATTTGCCCTTTAATATAACTATACATATATAACTCCTATTTCATAACATTTTTCACTATTATAACATAGAATTGTAATGAAATAAAAAAATGAGAAAAAATTTTCTCATTTTTTAATACTATTCAAAAAATTCAAATTCAAAATCTAATATACTCACAGTATCACCAGATTGAACACCTGCAACACGTAACGCCTCATCTAATCCAATATTTCTCATCTTTTGAGCAAAACGCTTTAATCCATCATCACTATTCAACGATGCCATTTGAACGATTCTCTCAACCTTATCTCCAGTAACATGCCAATATCCATTACCTTCATTATGAATCTCAAAACCAACTTCATCTTTACTTTCAAAAGTATAAAGAACACTATTTTCTAATTCTTCTTCCTCATCAGTAAATGAAGGTGTCTTATCTAATAAGTCAGCAATAGCATATAATGGTAAATCAACACCCTCTTGAATCAATGCTATAATAGGAAAAACAGGAATATCATCTTGAAGTTTTTCTTTGAAAATCTTTAAATTTTCATCTGCACCTATTTCATCCATTTTATTAGCAATAATAATTTGTGGTCTTTCCAATAAACGATATTTATATTCACCTAATTCTTTATTAATAGCCACAAAATCGTCATAAGGATCTCTACCTTCAGTTCCACCCATATCAATAATATGAACAATAACTCGACATCTTTCAATATGTCTTAAAAATTGATGTCCTAACCCTTTACCTTGACTTGCCCCTTCAATTAATCCAGGTAAATCTGCCATGACAAAAGAACGACCATCTTTAGCTTGAACAACTCCTAAATTAGGAACAATTGTAGTAAAATGATAATCTGCAATTTCTGGCTTTGCACGTGTTACAACTGATAAAAATGTAGATTTCCCAACTGATGGAAATCCAACAAGTCCAACATCTGCAAGTAATTTTAACTCACAAATAAGATTATGTTTTTCTCCTGGTTCTCCACGTTCACATATAGTAGGTGCTGGATTACGACTTGTAGCAAAACGTGCATTTCCACGTCCACCACGTCCACCTTTAGCAATAACTGCACGTTGTTTATCATGAGTTAAATCAGCTAAAATCTTTCCACTATCTTCATCATAAATAACTGTTCCAACAGGTACTTTTAAAATCATATCTGATGCATCTGCTCCATGCATTTTTTTAGCCATTCCTTGACCACCAGCTCTCGCCTTATATTCACGACGATATCTAAAATCTAACAATGTTGAAAGAGAAGTTGTTGCTTCAAAAATAATACTTCCACCTTTTCCACCATCGCCACCAGCTGGTCCTCCTTTAGGAACATAGGCTTCTCTTCTAAAAGCAACGACACCATCGCCACCTTTACCTGCCTCAACATAAATATTGACTTTATCAATAAATTTCATAATTTCACCATCTCTCTTATTCATTAGAAAAAAGAACCCCATTATAAAAGGGGTTCCCTATTAAGCAGCTGGATAAACTGAAACTTTAGTTCTTGTTCTTCCGTCTCTTTCAAATTTAACAACACCATCTACTTTTGCAAATAATGTGTCATCTCCACCTTTACCAACATTTACACCTGGATGAATTTTAGTTCCTCTTTGTCTGTAAATGATTGAACCTGCTGTACAATATTGTCCATCAGATAATTTTGCTCCTAATCTTTTAGATTGAGAATCACGACCGTTCTTAGTAGAACCAACTCCTTTTTTAGAAGCGAATAATTGTAAATTTAACTTTAACATTGGCTATATACCTCCTTCTTAGTAATTCTTAAATATTTTGGGTAAGAATCTTCAATAGTTTCTAAAATTGTAACAAGTGTCTCTAGCACCACTTGTATCTCTCTATCACTATTATAAATAATAATATCAGCAAATCCTTCATTCAATTCATAACAACCCTTACCTTCTTTAAAAAAATCTCTTTTCATCATCTCATTAATGATTCCAGTTATTGCTGTACTCACAGAAGCACAAATCAAATCTTTACCAAATTCATCACTTAATGCATGACCTTTAATTGTTATATGAATTATCTGCTGTTGTTTTTCTTTGATAAGAACGCTTATCATTACTCTGCTTCAACAGTTTCTTCTACTTTTTTAGCAGGTGCTTTTCTAGCTGTTTTTTTAATATCTTCAATAACTAATTTTGTATAAGGTTGTCTATGCCCTTGTTTTTTATGATAATGTTTCTTAGGGTTATATTTATAGATTAAAACTTTTTTCTCTTTTCCTTGTTTTTCTACTTTTGCTGTAACAGTAGCTCCTTTAATATAAGGATTACCAATTTTATTTGTTTTATCTCCAATAAATAAAACCTTATCTAATACTACTGTTTCACCCTCTGCAACATCTAATTTTTCTACAAAAATAGTGTCTCCTTTTTCTACTTTTAATTGTTTTCCACCTGTTTCAATAATTGCGTACATTGACGTACCTCCTTTTTTTTGATCTCAGACTCGCCAACCAAGGCAGCTACGCTTTAATACCTTTTATGTGCGGTTGTAGCTAGAGGTCTACAACATTTGCATTTTAGCATTTTAAACTATATTAGTCAATATTTTTTACTAAATTTACTACACCATATAAAACAAAATAACATATCCATAAATCATATAGTATATATCTAGTCTTTATAACATTTCAAAAATAAAAAGAAATAAATAATATATTAAAATTTATTTCTTTTGATTTAACTGATTTCTAGGATGGGTTTCATCATAAACATCTTTTAAGTATTGATTTGTAATATGAGTATAAACTTGTGTCGTTGACAAATTTTCATGTCCCAATAATTCTTGAACAGTTCTTAAATCTACTCCTCGTTCTAATAAATGTGTTGCAAATGAATGTCTAAAAGTATGTGGATGAATCTTTTTAGTAGAATCATACTTTTGAACAATACGATCAACAATATTTTCAATACCTCGATTTGTCATTTTTCCACCATTTTTATTAACAAATACAAAATCATGATTCTGATTTTGAACAGCCATCAATACTGGTCTATCTTCTAAAACATAAGTTTTTAAACATCCACCAGCATATTCATGAAATGGTACATATCGATCTTTATTTCCTTTTCCATGAACTAATAAAATTTGATTATGAAAATCAATCTGTTTTAATGTTAATGATACAACTTCTGAACATCTTAAGCCTGAAGCATACATTAACTCTAACATCGCTTTATTCCTTCTTCCTAAAGATGTATTAACATCAATGCTATCTAATAAAGCAATCATTTCATCTATATATAAAAAATCAGGATTCTTTTGTGGTGTTTTTAAAGATTCAATTAATAAAAAAGGATTATCCTTAATATATTCTTCTTTTTGTAAAAAGCGATAAAAAGAACGTAAACTTGTTAATTTATGATTAATCGTTGAAGCAGATAAATTCAAATGATGCAAATGCATTAAATATCCTCTTAAAAAAGCATATTCCACCTTATTAAAATCATCAATTCCTTCACTTAAAAGAAATTCCATAAATTGTTCAATTTCTCTATGATAAGATTCAATTGTTAATGCAGAATAATTCTTTTGATATTGAAGATAATCTAAGTACTCTCTAATCCTTTTTAGCATTGTATCCATTATGAATAAAATCCTCCATCATTGTTATTGCTCGTTTTGCATATGCTGCTTTTTTCTCCTTCTTCTTTACTTTTTGTTGTAAATCAGGAAGAATTCCAAAATTAGCTTTCATTGGTTGGAAATCCTTTTCATCACCATGAGTAATATAATAAGACAATGCTCCCATCACAGTTTCTCTAGGAAAAACAACTTGATCTTTATTTTCAAGATAATGAGCCATATTTATTCCAGCAACAATACCACTTTGAGCTGATTCAACATATCCTTCTACTCCTGTTATTTGTCCTGCAAAAAATAGGTCATCACGATTGATGAATTGATATGTTTGTTTTAAATACTTTGGAGAACAAATAAAACAATTACGATGCATCACTCCATATCTTACAATTTGAGCATTTTCTAACCCTGGAATCAAATGAATAATTTTATCTTGTTCACCCCATTTTAAATGTGTTTGAAATCCAACAATATTATATAAATTTCCTGCAGCATTATCTTGTCTTAATTGTACTACTGCATAAGGTCTCTTCTTGTTTTCTTGTTCTAAACCAACAGGTTTCATAGGACCAAATAACAAAGTTTGTTTTCCACGTCTTGCCATTTCTTCAAAAGGCATACATCCCTCAAAAAACTTTTCTTCATAATCTTTTGGTTTAACAACTTCTGCATTTATTAAAGTATCATAAAAAATATCAAATTCTTCTTCTGTCATAGGACAATTAATATATTCTGCTTCACCTTTATCATAACGTGATTTAAAATAAGCTTTATGAAAATCAATACTATCTTTTGTGATAATAGGTGCTGCTGCATCATAAAAATAGAAATAGTCTTGATTTAATAAGTTTTGAATAGCTGATGATAAAGAAGGACTTGTTAATGGTCCAGAGGCAATAATTGTTGGTCCATGAGGAATATCTAATATTTCTTCATGAATAACTTCTACTAATGGATGAGTTGATATGTATTCAGTAATAGCTTTTGAAAAACCAATTCTATCAACTGCTAAAGATCCACCTGCTGGAACACGATGTTCTCTAGCAAATTTTATAATAAGACTATTATTCATTTCCATTTCTTCTTTTAGTACACCAACAGCATTAGAAAGTCCATCAGCACGTAAAGAATTAGAACAAACTAATTCTGCAAAATACTCAGTTTTATGAGCTCCAGTAGAAACATTTGGACGCATTTCGTATAAACGTACTGGAATTCCTCTTTGAATTAACTGATGAGTTGCTTCAACTCCTGCTAATCCTGCACCTATAACATTAACCTTTTCCATTTTTTTCTTTTCTCCTTTATCCAAAAAGCCCTATATAGGGCTTTTATTATTTAATAATTGTCTTACACTTTGGATATGCTGAACAAGCTTTAAACTCTCCAAAACGACCTCTTTTAATCACAATAGGACTACCACAATTTGGACAAACTTCATCAGTTTCTTTAGGTTCACTCTTCCTATCATTCTTAATATATTTACATGTTGGATATGCTGAACAAGCTTCAAATTCTCCAAAACGACCTTTTTTAAAAATCATAGGACTCCCACATTTTGGACAATTCTCTCCAGTATATCTTATTTCTTCTGGTTCTTTCTTTATAAATTTACATGTAGGATAATTAGAACAAGCTACAAAATCACCATATTTTCCTTTTCTTATTACTAAATCTCCACCACATTCTGGACATGTCTCGCCAGTCTTTTCAGGTTGTATCTGTTCCATTTTATCATAAGCATTTTCTAATAATGGTTCAAACTTATCTTCAAAATTTGTAAGAGCATGAACATAATCATCTTCTCCCACAGCTATTTCATCCAGTTCCTTTTCCATTTGTGCTGTATATTCTATATTGATAATACTTTCAAAAAATTCTAAAAGTTTTTCATTCGTTAGAACTCCTGATTCAGTTGGTTTAAAAGCTTTATCAACCAATTCAACATATCGTCTTGTAACTATTGTATCTATAATACTTGCATAAGTACTTGGTCTTCCAACTCCAGATTCTTCTAATTCTCTAATTAATTTTGCTTCACTATAACGAGCTGGTGGTTTTGTAAAATGTTGTGTTTTTTGAATATCCTGACTTATTAAACTTTCTTGAACCGATAATTCTGGTAATAATTCATCTTTTTGTTTTTCATAAGCGCTATAAACTCTTAAATATCCATCAAAAACAATAACAGAACCATTCGCCTTAAATAAATAATCATTATTATTCAAAATTAAACTTGTCGCATCTAATTGCGCTGGCGCCATTAACGAAGCAATAGCACGAGCATAAATTAAAGCATACAATTTATATTCTTCAGGTTTTAAAAATTCTTTTATACTTTCAGGTGTTCGTTTAATGCTTGTAGGACGAATTCCTTCATGAGCATCTTGAACATTTTCTTTCTTCTTAGAAACTTTTACACTTCCAACATAATTTTTACCATATTTTTCTTCAATATATTGTTTTGTCTCACTAATAAATGAATCAGATAAACGAATAGAATCAGTTCTCATATAAGTAATCAAACCAACTGTTTCATCTCCAATATCTATACCTTCATATAACTTTTGAGCAATACTCATTGTTCTTTTAGCCTTAAAATTTAATTTAGAAGATGCCTCTTGTTGAAGTGTTGAAGTAATAAATGGTGGTTTAGACATTCTTTTCTTCTTGGACTTTTTAATATCTTCAACAATAAAATTTTTATTTAAAGAAGTATAAATTTCTTCTGTTTGTTGTGCATTTTTTAATTCTATTTTTTTATTCTTATACTTATCAAGTTCAGCCTCAAAATCAATATCATTCTTTTCAAATTGAGCTTTAATTTTCCAATATTCTTCAGGTTGAAAAGCTTCAATTTCCTTTTCTCTTTCACATATTAAACGTAATGCAACAGATTGAACACGTCCTGCTGATTTTGACTTAATCTTTTTTTGTAATAATTTTGATAATTTAAATCCTATAATTCGATCTAAAACTCGTCTTGTTTCTTGTGATTTCACAAGATTTTTATCAATCTGTCTAGGATTATTTAATGCTTGAATAACAGCATCTTTTGTCACCTCGTTAAAAACAACTCGATTCGCTTGATTTGTATCAATCCCCAAAACTTCAGCTAAATGCCAAGAAATAGCTTCTCCTTCACGATCAGGGTCAGTTGCTAAATAAACATAATCTGCTTCTTTAACACATTTTTTAAGTTGTTTAACAACATCTTTCTTATCTTTATTAATTATATAATTGGGTTTAAAATCATTTTCTATATCAATACCTAATCCACCTTTACCAGTAGTTGCTAAATCTCTTATATGACCTTTTGATGAAGTAACTTCATAATGAGAACCAAGGTATTTTTCAATTGTTTTGGATTTAGATGGTGATTCAACAATCACTAAATTTTTTACCATAATCTACCTCCTACGCTTTTCTATTATTATTTTTTTTTTTTCATTTGTCAACCAAAATCTTCATCTTCTACAATATCATCAATTCTTATTACAAGTTTTGCTCCTTGTTGAATTAAAGAATTACACCCATCAAAATCATTAATACCTGATGGTACAGCTAAAACATCTTTTCCTTGCTCTAAAGCATAACCTGCAGTAATCATTGTGCCACTTTTTTCTCTTGCTTGTGTAATAAGAATATTTTTTGATAGACCAGCAATAATACGATTTCTAAAAGGAAATAATTTTCTTTTTGGTGATACATGAAAAGGATATTCACTTATAACTAAATGATTAGTTTTTAATTCTGTATATAATTCTTTATGTCTTAATGGATAACAATATTCTATACCAGTCCCTAAAACTGCAATTGTTTTTCCACAATTATCAATAGCACATTGATGAGCAATCCCATCTATTCCTCTTGCCATCCCACTTACAATCGTATATTCTTGATTAACCAATCCTTCAACAAAATATTTTGTTACTTGTTCTCCATATATATTAGGATCACGCATTCCTACTACTGCGATTGTTTTTGTATTCACTAAAGACAAATCTCCATAATAATACAAAACAAATGGAGGACAATTAATTTGTTTTAATGTCTCAGGATAATCATCACTAAAAATAGTTGTATATTTACATTTTATTTCCTTTAATAACTGATGTTTCAATTGTTCATCAACTCTTTCTTTTTTCAATAAAGCATTATAAATGCTTTGAAAATCTCCTTCATATTTTAATGAAAAATATAATGTTAATTCTTCCATACCAACCCTCCTATTATATATATTCATTATTTATTTTCATTTTTCTTTTAAAAAATAAAAAAATGCAATCTTGCATTTTTATAAATCGAAACTCAATTGTTGATTTAAAACCTCAATAACAGGTTGAAAAGTATGACGATGAATTGGTGTAACACCATATTTCTTTAATGCCTCTTTATGTTGTAAAGTGGGATAACCTTTATGCTTCGCAAAACCATACTCAGGATATAATTCATCATATTCCTTCATAATACGATCTCGTGTTACTTTCGCTAAAATACTCGCTGCTGCTATACTCATAGATAAAGCATCACCTTTTACAATAGCTTGATGTTCAATCACATCCCCTAAAGGCACTGCATCTGTTAATGCATAATCAGGTTTTAATGAAATATGCTCAATAGCTCTTATCATTCCTTGTTTGCTGGCTTGATAAACATTTAGTTGATCAACTTCATGAACATCTATAATTTCTATTTGGTATGCTAAAGCATTTTGAATAATAAGTTCATATAACATTTCTCTTTTTTTTTCAGATAATTTTTTGGAATCATTGATTTCTTCATGATAAAAATTTTTATCAAAAATCACAGCACCCACAACTAATGGTCCTGCCATAGGCCCTCTTCCCGCCTCATCTAAACCTACAATTATCTTTTTTCCATGTTGATATGCCTCATTTTCAAACTTTAACCTTTCACACATGATATATCCTCCCATGTAATTCGCCCTAAACTTCCATCATATATTTCACTAAAAAAAAGTTCAATCACTCTATCGTAATCTGTTTCACCATGTAAAGGTTTAATTTTTCTTATCTTAGCAATATGATCAAACGTATGAAGAATCCAATTATCATCTTCAAAATGAATATCTAATTGATAACGATTTTTTAATAAAAGAGGATAATTCTCACCTAAAAACTGCATAGCATAAATATATAATTCATCTAATGGTAAAATATCTTGTTTAATTGATCCAATTAAAGCAATATTTCTAGCAATATCAATATTCTCAAACTTTGGCCATAAAACACCTGGTGTATCAAATAATTCAAAATCTTTTGCAACTCTAATAATTTGTTGTGATTTTGTTACTCCTGGTCTATTTCCTGTGATAGTCGCCTTACGATTCGCTAACTTATTAATAAAAGTAGATTTCCCAACATTGGGTATCCCTATTACAATGGCACGAATAGCACGAGGTTTTAATCCTCTTGCCTGTTCTTTTAGCATTTTTTCTTTTAATATATAACGACATTTTTCAATAATTTTTTGATATTCATTAAATTTCTTAAGATTAACACTCATAGCTTGATAATTTAATGATTCATAATATTGTATCCATTGGTTTGTTTTTTGTTCATTTGCCATATCTTTTTTAGTTAAAACAATAAGTCTAGGCTTTCCTTTAATAACATCATCAAACATTGGATTTTTAGATGAAAAAGGTGCTCTCGCATCAACCAATTCAATTACTATATCAATCAATTTCATACGTTCTTGTATTTCACGTTTAGCCTTAGCCATATGACCAGGAAACCATTGAATTTGTGGACTCATAAATAACCTCCTAATTTAACCATTGAATATCTGAAAATGGAAAAATAACAGCACCTTTAGATCCAATAATATCATCAATCTTAAAAGTTCCTAATACTCTAGAATCTGTAGAACGCAAACGATTATCTCCCATAACAAAAAACTCACCTTGACCAACCTTCACCTTAAAATCTTCTGTAAAATAATTAGCATTATAATTTAATTTTGATTCCTTAACAAATTGCTCATCTAAAAAATCTTGCTTTATTTCTTTTCCATTAACATAAAGAACATCATTTTTAAACTCAATTGTTTCACCTGGAAGTCCTATAACTCTTTTAATAATCTTTTCATCCAAAACATCACTATATATAACAACAACATCAAAACGTTGAATATTTTCTTCTTTAACACCAATAGCATTAATCAATGCTATATCTTCATCATGTAATGTATTTTCCATTGAATTCCCATCAATTCTTACAGGAATAACAACAAATTTAAAAACACAAATTGTTATGGCAAAGACTATAAACATTTCTATTGCAGAAATAAAATATTTTTTCTTATTTTCCATATAATCACCTTTTATCCATTATAAACCTATTTCAATAAAAAAACTAGAAAAAAAGTATGGGATTGCCCATACTTTCTATTTACGAATTTCTTTAATTCTAGCAGCTTTTCCAGATAATCCACGTAAGTAATGTAATTTAGCTCTACGTACTTTACCAATTTTAGCAACTTCAATTCTATCAATAATTGGTGAATGAATTGGGAAAGTTCTTTCTACACCTACTTGATAAGAAATTTTTCTAACTGTAAATGTTTCTGAAATTCCTCCACCTTTTCTAGCAATACAAACACCTTCAAATAATTGGACACGTGTTTTATCTCCCTCTTTAATCTTTACATAAACCTTAACAGTATCTCCAGGTTTAAAATCAGGGATATCATTTCTTAATTGTTTTTTAGTAATTTGTTCTACTAATTGCATATTCATAATATGACTTCCTCCTTAAACATTTTTTCTTCAAAGTTCATTCGTTTTATAAACCAGCGGAACTCCTGCGTCAAAAGACTGATATATAATATCATTTTCTTATGATAAAATCAATCATTTTTTTGAATTTCTTGTAAAATTTTTAACTCTTCTTGACTCAAATCTTTCTTTTTTAAAAGATCTGGTCTTTTATGATAAGTTTTTAAAAGTGATTGTTTTAAACGCCATTTTCTAATATTTTCATGATGTCCACTCATCAGTACATCAGGAACACTATTTCCATCATATTCATAAGGTCTTGTATATTGAGGATATTCTAAGAGTCCAGCACTAAAAGAATCATCTTCATGTGATATATCTTTAATAGCTCCATCTAACAAACGTATGACTGAATCACATACAACCATACTTGCCAATTCTCCACCAGTTAAAACATAATCCCCTATAGATAATTCAACATCAACATAATCTCTAATACGCTCATCAAACCCTTCATAATGACCACATATAATAACAAGATGTTTTTCTAAAGATAATTTTTGACTATATGATTGTTCTAATGTTTTTCCTTGAGGCGACATTAAAATAACTAACGATTCTTTTGTAACAATATCTTTTAAGCAATCAATAATAGGTTGACACATTAAAACCATTCCTTGTCCACCACCATATGGATAATCATCTACTTTTTTATGTTTATTATCTGCATACTCTCTAAAATCATGAATAACAACTTCCACTAATGAGGAATCTATTGCTCTTTTAATAATTGATGTGTTTAAAAAACCATCAAACATTTCTGGAAATAGAGATAAAATATCAATCTTCATCATAAAAACCTTCTATTAAACTAACATCAATACGTTTTGTATCAATATTAATTTCTTTTACAAATGCATCAACATAAGGAATCATTATTTTTTGTTTTCCTCGTACAACAAAAATATCATGATGCTCATATAACTGAACATCTTGAACAACTCCAATAAAATCATGATGATTATAAACCTCACAACCAATAAGATCACCAATATAATATTCATCATCTTCTAAAAGTTCTAAATTCTTTTCAGCATATAATTTACATCCCTTATATTTTTCAACCAAATTAATATCTTGATGATCTTGAAAACTTACCAAAACATTTCCTTTGTGAAAACGATAAGATAATACTGTCATATCAAGCATTTCTCCATGATTATCAATATAAAGATGAGCATTCTTTTGAAATCTTTCAGTTACAAAATCAGTAGATAACTTTATTTTTAATTCCCCTTTGATTCCATGAGTATTAATAATCTGTCCAACAATCACTTTTTCCATAATTCCTCCTCATTCAACAAAAAATAGATGTGTTGTCACATCTATTCACCGTATGATTCAAATTTAATATCTAATTTCTTATCATTCAAACGTCCACTAACAGACATTAATTGACGAATAGAATTAGCCATCATACCTTTTCTACCAATTAATTTAGCAATATCATCATGAGCAGCATAAACATATAAAACAACTGTATCTTCTTCTAAAGAAGGCATTTGTCTTACTTCAAGTTTATCCTTTTGACTTACTAATTCTTTTGCAATATCTTGCAATGTTTTCACATAATCCATACTTATTCACCAATTTTTTATTTCGCTTTTTTTGCAGCTTTTTCTTCAGCGAACTTTTTCATAATACCTTTTTGACTTAATAAGTTTCTTACAGTATCAGATGGTTGTGCTCCATTGTTTAACCATTTTAAAGTTTCTTCTTCTTTAATAGTTACAACCGCTGGTTGTTGTCTAGGATCATAAGTTCCTAATTGTTCAATAAAACGTCCATCTCTAGGCATTCTTGAATCTGCAGCAACAATTCTATAAAATGGTGATTTCTTAGCACCCATTCTTTTTAATCTAATCTTTACAGCCATAATATTTACCTCCATATTTTTCTTTGCCTACATATCATATCATAAATAAATTATCTGTCAAGTATTTTTACTTAACACTTTATTATTTTATATTTTCTAAAATTTAATTCTCTATTCTTATTAAAAAAATAGTTGTCTTTCAACAAACTATTTCTTTTTCTTCTTTTTATGTCTTTCTTTCTTACGATATGGATTAAAATTCATATTTTGTTTAGGTTTTTGTGTTGGCATTCCAGTATTTGGATCTAAATTTCCTAATTGTTTCATCATTTGTCTTGATTGCTCAAATTGTTTAATTAAACGATTAACATCAGCTACACTTTTTCCACAACCTTTAGCAATTCTTTCCTTACGTTTTGCATTCAAAATAGAAGGATTTTTTCTTTCCTCTTGAGTCATAGAATAAATAATAGCTTCTGTTTGTTTAAGTTTACGATCTGTCTCTTCATCATTAACTTCTGGCATTTTAGGCATACCTGGAATCATTTTCATAATCCCTGACAATGCTCCTAGTTTACGCATTTGATGCATCTGAGCTAACATATCATCTAAACCAAATGTTCCCTTTTGCATTTTCTCAAAAGTTTTCATTGTATCTTTTTCATCATATACATCTTGTACTTTTTCAACTAATGATACAACATCACCCATACCCAAAATTCTATCAGCCATACGATCAGGATAGAACAAATCAATAGCATCTAATTTTTCACCTGTCCCTATAAATTTAATGGGAACATGTGTAATATGTCGTATAGACAATGCACCTCCACCACGAGAATCACCATCTAACTTTGTTAAAACAGCTCCTGTAATCTCCAAGTGTTCATGAAATGATGAAGCCACATTGACAATATCTTGTCCTGTTAAAGCATCAACAACTAATAAAATTTCACTTGGATGAACGATATCTTTAATATTTTGTAATTCTTGCATTAAAGGTTCATCAATATGTAAACGACCAGCTGTATCAACAATAATAACATCATGTTGATTTTGTGTAGCATATTCCATTGCTTCTGTTGCAATTTGTTCTGCTGAAACATCAGTTCCTTTTTCAAATACAGGGATTTCTAATTGTTTTCCCAGTGTTTTTAATTGTTCTACTGCAGCAGGACGATAAATATCAGCTGCTACTAACAATGGTTTCTTTGCATATTTTTTAGTAAGTAATTTAGCTATTTTTCCTGATGTTGTTGTTTTTCCTGAACCTTGTAAACCAACCATCATAATAACAGTTGGTTTTTTAGAAAAATCAAGTTCACTAACACTTGTTCCTAATAATTCCACCAATTCATCATGAACAATTTTTACAACGACTTGACCAGGCTTTAAAGAACCAATAACATCTTGTCCTAGTGCTTTCTTTCTTGTATTATCAATAAATTCTTTAACAACTTGAAAGTTAACATCTGCTTCTAATAGTGCTAAACGTATCTCACGAAGCATTTCCTCCATGTTTTGTTCAGTTAATGTAGATTGACCTCTTACCTTTTTTAGACTAGATTGCAATCTTTCTGAAAGAGATTCAAATGCCATAAATTATCCTCCTATATTTTTTTCAACATTTCTAAATAATCATTAAGTTGACTATTAGATTTACTTTGTTCTTTTTCTATTTGATTAATTAATCTTATTCTTTCTTGATGCTTTTGTAAAAGATGAAGCTTAGCTTCATATTCCTCTAATAAATGTACTGCTCTTTTAAGATTATCATACACTGCATTTCTACTGACATCTAACTCATCTGCTATTTCTGCCAATGATAAATCTTCTGCATAATATAAATTCAAATAATTTTGTTGCTTATCAGTTAATAAATCTAAATAACAATCCATCAAAAGATTAACATATTGTTTCTTTTCTAAATTTGATTTCATTTTACTTCTCCAACAAATTTTTACATAATCCATAAATATATTGTTCTAAATCAAATTCTTGTAAATCATCCATCTGTTCCCCTAAACCAATAAATTTAACAGGAATATTTAAATTATCTTTAATAGATAAAACAATCCCACCTTTAGCAGTACCATCCATTTTTGTAAGAACAATTCCTGTAATATCTGTTATCTTAGAAAATTCTACTGCTTGAGAAACTCCATTTTGACCTGTTGTTGCATCAATAACTAATAATGTTTCTTGTGGACCATTCACAACAACACGTTTAATAATACGATTCATTTTTTCCAATTCATTCATAAGGTTTACTTTATTTTGTAAACGTCCTGCTGTATCACAGATTAACACATCTACATTCTTTTCTTTTGCTTGATTTAAAGCATCAAAAACAACAGAGGAAGGATCGCCACCTTCTTTTCCTTTCACACATTCAATACCCAAACGCTCAGCCCATACAGCCAATTGATCAATCGCTCCAGCTCTAAAAGTATCTCCAGCAGCAACCATAACAGATTTTCCTTCATTAAGCATTTTGTGTGCCAATTTTGCAATTGTTGTTGTTTTTCCAGCACCATTTACACCTACCATCAATATAACTGTTAAATCATTTTCATCATAATTGATTTTTGTTGTCATAAATGAATCATTAGCATAAATAACAAACATTTTATCTATAATAATATCATTAATAGCTTGAGGATCATTAATATTTTGTAGACGAACTTCTTTTTTGATTTCATCTACAATTGTCATAACCATAGAAACTCCAACATCACTCATAATCAAAATATTTTCTAATTCTTCAAAATAATCATCATCAATTTCACGATAACGTGCAGCTAAAGAATTGATTTTATCAGAAAAAGATGATCCTGATTTATCCAAACCTGCAACATATTTATCATTTTGTTTTGCTGATTTCCCTACTAATGTTTCTTTAATTTTACTAAAGAATCCCATTCTATCCTCTCCTTTTCATTTTATGCAGTTTGTGCTAAGTCAATTGCATCTTTTAACTTAACACTAACTAATTTTGTAACACCTTTTTGTTGCATTGTTGCCCCATAAAGAAGATCACATTCTTCCATCGTTCCTTCCCTATGTGTAACAACAATAAATTGTGTTTGTGATGAAAACTCTCTCAAATATCTTGCAAATCTTTCTACATTAGCAACATCTAATGCTGCTTCCACTTCATCTAAAATACACATTGGAACAGGACGTACTCTTAAAATGGCAAATAAACATGATATAGCAATTAAAGCTTTTTCACCACCAGAAAATAATGTAATATTTTGTACAGCTTTGCCTGGAGGTTGAACATCTATATCAATACCTGTTTCTAAAATATTATCTGGATCACTATATTTTAATTCTGCTTTTCCTCCTCCAAATAAATTTCTAAAAACAACATTAAATTCTTTATTTATTTTTTCAAATGTTTCACTAAAACGTGAAACCATAATATCATCCATTTCATCAATAGCTTTTAAAATACTATCCTGTGCAGCAATAAGATCTAATCTTTGATTATTTAATGTTTCATAACGTGTAGAAACTTCTTGATAATCTTCAATAGATTGTAAATTAACATGACCTAATGAATCAATTTTATGTCTTAATATACGAACTGTTTCCTTTGCTTCATCCATTTGAACTTCAGTTGCTAGTTCTTCTTTAGCATATTCATAAGTCATTTTATATTCATCATTTAATCTTAACAAATAATTTGATAATTCTGTTTCTTGTTTTGCTTTACTTACTTGTTTTTCAGTCATTTCAGATTGAATTTGTCTTAAATGAGAACGTGATTCTTTTAAAGTGTTTTCAATTTTCTCATTTTCATTCACAAAACTCATACGTAATTCTCTTTTAGCTTGAATACTTTCAGTTAAACGATCTCGTCTTTTCTTAGCCTCATTTAATTCATTAATTAATTGATTTTCTTGTGCACCACTCTCAATTTCAGAAAGTTCAATACGTTGATTTGTTAAACTTTCATACTCACTTTTAGCAACTTGTAAATCACTCTTTTTATTTGTAACAACAAGTTCAAGCTTAGCAAATGACATCTGTTTTTGTAATAAGTTATGAGAAATTTCTCTTGCTAGATTATCTAAATCATTTAATTTTGATTTCTTTTCATTCAATTCTTTTTCTTGTGAAGAAATAACTTCTTTTATCATCTCAAGTTCTCTTTTACTAGCAAAACTTGATGATTGATTTTTGAAACTTCCTCCAGTTAATGAACCACCAACATTTATAACATCTCCATCTAAAGTTACAATTTTATATCTTGAATATAATAATCTTGATAATGCAGAAGCATGTTCTAAAGTATCCACCAAAATAATATTTCCTAACTGATTAGAAATAACAGAATCTATTGGTGCTAATGAATGAACAAACTCACTCATAACTCCAAGATATCCATCAAATGATTGACAAACAACATCATGTTCTCCTCTAACACTACGAGATTGCATTGTTTCCACTGGTAAAAAAGTTGCACGTCCTGATTTATTATCCTTCAAAAAACGAATAGCATTACGAGCATCTTCGTCTGTATTCGTAACAATAAATTGAACAGCATTTCCTAAAGCTGTTGATAAAGCCAATTCATATTCTGGTTCACTTTCTAATAAATCTCCTAAAACACCAACAACACCATGCAAAGATTCCTTTGCTTTCATAATAGAACGAACCCCATAACTGTATTGTGATTTATTTTCAACAACATCTATTAATTGTTCTTTTCGATTACGATTATTATGTAATTGTAAATTCAAATTTTCAATATCTTGTCTTAATACAAGCATTGCATTTCTATTTCTTTCTTGCGATGCCTCTAAATCCATTTTTTCATTTTTAGTCTCATTATAACGATTAACACGATCATTATATTCATTAATTGCATCTTGTAAAATAGCTTTCATTTGAGCAATACGAGCCTGTAAATCTTCTTTATTTGTATTTTCTAAAATATGTTTACGATTAGCATCAATTTCAACTTTTTGTGTTTCTAATTCATTAACATTATTCATAGCAACCAAAAGCTGTCCTTGAAGACCATTCACTTCTTGATCCAAATCAAACATTTTTTTCTTTAATGTTTCATTTTGTTGTTCATTTAAAAGAATTTGTCCTTCTATTGTTACTTTTTCTTTATCAAAAAAATCTAATGATTGATTTAACTCCTTCAATGATAAAGATAAATTCTCTATTTCTTTAACCAAAACACTCACTTCAATAGACTGCAATTCTTCTTTTAATTCTAAATAAATCTCTGCTTTTTCTTTTTGTCTTTTTAAAGGTTGAATTTGTTTTTCTAATTCTATACAAATATCTTCTACCCTATCTAAGTTATCTTTTGTTCTTTCTAGTTTACGAATAGACTCTAATTTACGTTTTTTATATTTAGCAACTCCTGCTGCTTCCTCAAACATACCTCGTCTTTCTTCGGGCTTACTATCTGCAAATGTTGAGATATTTCCTTGTGAAATGATTGATAATGAATCTCTTCCCAATCCAGTATCCATAATTAAATCTATAATATCCTTTAATCGACATGGTTCTTTATTAATCAAATATTCTGCTTCATTATTTTGGCGATAAAGACGCCTTGTAATTTCTACTTCATTATAATCAAAATTCATAAAACGATCTTCATTATTAAAAACCAATGTAACTTCTGCAACATTTTGTGGTTTTCTATCTTCACTTCCATTAAATATAACATCAGACATATTTGAACCACGAAGTGATTTAACTGATTGTTCACCTAGTACCCATCTTACAGCATCACTAATATTAGATTTTCCACATCCATTAGGTCCTACAATTCCTGTAATTCCAGATTGAAATTCAATAATTGATTTATCAGCAAATGACTTAAAACCATGAAGTTCTATTCTTTTTAAAAACATAAATTCAATCCTTTCTTTTATTGGTTATCTTTATCTTTTTTAGTAAGAATTAATTTTTCAGAAAGATGAAATGATCTTTCTTGAGGTAATTTAACAGTGAATTGACTTCCACCATCTTCTACTGAAACAACATCTATAACACCTTTATGTAAATCAATAATTCTCTTAACAATAGATAACCCTAAACCATTACCTTCCACACTTCGAGATTTATCTTGACGATAAAATCTTTCAAAAATATGGGAAATAGCTTCTTTACTCATACCAACACCTGTATCTTGAATACTTACTTCAATTTCTTTTGAAGATTTTTTTACTTCCACTGTAACGACACCATGTTCATTTGTATATTTAATTGCATTATTAACTAAATTAATCCATACTTGTTCTAATCTTGCTTCATCTGCTTCAATAAGTATATCATTTTTAGGAACATGGAATTCTATTTCAATATCTTTATTAAGTGCAAGATTATTTTGAGTTTCAATCACTCTACTTAATTGTTCTATTAATGAAAATTCACTCAACTCAAGCTTAACATCTTCTCCATCAAGAACTGTTAATTGAAGCATATTCTTTGATAAAGTAGATAAACGTTTACTATGAAAAACAATAATATCAGCATATTTTTTTCTTTGTTCATCTGATATTTGTTCATTTTTTAAAATTGTTGCAAATCCTTGAATAGCCGTTAAAGGCGTTTGAAACTCATGTGATACATCCGAAATAAATTGTTGCCTTGTTTCTTCTTGTTTAGCTAATTGTTGTGCCATTAAATTAAAACTACGATTTAAACGAGCAATCTCATCATTACCTGCATAATTAACACGAACACGATAATTTCCTTTAGACAATTCATTTGTTGCTTTATTTAGACGTGAAATTGGTTTAACAATAATATCTGCAATCACTAAAAAAGTAATACTTCCTGCAACAAGCATACAAAAAAGAGCAATAAGTGCAGAATCAATAAAAATCATTTCCCTTTTTCCTACATCTTTTTGAACATATATAATGTAACTTTTTCCATCTAATAAATATGATCTTGCTATTTTTCTTACAGATGAGTCTTGAAAAATTAAAGTTTTTCCAATATTTCTCTTTAATAATTCACACTGTTCATATGTTAATTCATATCCACTAACCTTACCATATATTTCTTTATTTCCATTACATTCAATAAAAAAATTAACTTCAGAAGTATCTGAATAACCAGTTAAAACTCTTGATAAATCTTCATCATCTATCAAAGATAGTAAATCAGCTATATGTTGAGAAGACATCTCTAATTCTTCCTCTGCCAATCTTCCCAGTTCATCTGAATTCTTTCTTAAAGAAAAATAACCAGCAATTGAAAAACTAAAAAGCATACTCACTAAAAAACCAAGAATAAGCTTTCCATAAATGGATTTCATGATTCAACCTCTATCTTATAACCAAGACCACGTACTGTAACAACTTTAAATCCTGGTAAATGTCCTAAATTTTCTCTAATACGCTTAACATGAACATCAACTGTACGATCAAATCCATCATAATCCATTCCCCAAATTTTTTCTATAAGTTGTTCTCTAGTAAAAATTTGATTAGGATTTTTTGCTAATTCAAAGACTAATTCAAATTGTTTTAAAGGCAAATGAATAATTTCACTTTGAAAACGTATTTCATATTTATCACCATCAAAAACAACATCTTTAATTTTAACAATATTTTGACTATTAATACTATATCGTTTTAAAATCGTTTTTACTCTTGCTAATAATTCATCAGGATCAAAAGGCTTTGTAACATAATCATCTATTCCCAATGAAAAACCTCTTAATTTATCACTTGATTGAGATTTAGCTGTTAACATAATGACTGGAATATCTTTAAACTGTTTCATCTCTTCTACCAAATCAAATCCATTCATAACAGGCATCATAATATCAACAATAGCTAAATCTACATACTCATTTTCTAATAAATCTAAAGCTATCTCTCCATTTTCAGCCTCTAAAACAGAAAATCCTTCCTTATCCAAATAAAAACGTATTAACTCTCTAATATGTTCTTCATCATCAACAACTAAAATTTTTGACTTCATGTCTATACACCTCAATTCATTTTGTAATTATAACATAAATAAAAAGAAATTCCTATATCTATACTGAAATAAGAATCTCTTTATACCTTATTTTTTACGTCTAAACAAAGATTTACCTCTCTTCTTTTTCCCTAGCTTTCCATCAATCTCTTTCATCAATTCATTAGCACCATTCACATGATAATCAACTGCTTTTTGACACCATTGTTTTGCAACCTCTAAATTAATTTCTGTTCCTTGACCATAAGTATATGCACGAGCTAAATTAATATAAGAATAAATATCATGCCCTTTTGAAGCATTTATAAATAATTCAAATGCTTTATCAAAATCAATTGGAACACCTGTTCCTTCTTTATAACAAACACCTAAATTATTCATAGCACCATAATGACCTCTTTCAGCTGACATTTGGTAATAATAAATAGCTTTATCAATATCTTGATATTTTTCTTCTGCTTCAAAATCATATAAAACTGCTAAATTATACATTGCTGAAACATGACCTTTATCTGCAGCCTTTTGAAAACAATCAATAGCTTTAAGAGTATTCTTTTCTATTCCCTTACCATCACGATACATACATCCAACAGCAAAATAACCTCTTGAATAATCATTATTTTTAGCATACATATAGTATTCTAAAGCTTTTTGATAATCTGTTTCTACTGCTTTTCCAAATTCATACAAATTCCCTAAAGCTATATAAGCATCCATATACCCTAATTGAGAAGATTTCTCATAATATTCCAACGCTTTTCCATAATCATTTTCAGACACAATACCATATTCATAAAAACGTCCAACATTATATAATCCTCTTGGATGATTAAATTGTGCTGCTTTGAAATAAAGATCAAAAGCTTTCTGTAAATCTTCTTCCACACCAATAGAATCCTCATAACAGCAAGCCAAATTACAAAATGCAGGAACATAATTCATTTGAACAGAACGTTCATATAATGAAAAAGCCATTTTAAAATCTTGTTCAACGGCTGTTCCTATTTCATAGAACAAACCTAAATTATACATTGCTCTTGGATTATTGTTTTGTACAGCCATCTGATAATACTTAAAAGCTTCTTGAATATTCTCATCTGTTCCTATTCCCATTTCATAGCAATATCCTAAATTACATTGGGCAACATCATCACCCATATCTGCTGCTTGTTTATATAATTCTACTGCTTTTTTCTCATCTTGTTCAACACCATTACCTAATTCATATAATAAGCCTAAACTACATAATGCTCTTGGGTATTGAGCTTTTGCTGCTTCTTGATAATAGTGAAAAGCCTTATGATAATCAACTTCTCCAGTTATTCCTTGTTCATATAAATAAGCCAAATTACACAATGCACGTAAATTTCCTTGATGAGCTGATAATTCATAGTATTCTACAGCTTTTGGAATATTAACCTCTACACCAATCCCTGCTTCATAACAATAACCTAAGTTACATTGAGCAATATCATAATTTTGCATTGCTGCTTGTTCATAAACTTCAACAGCTTTTTGAGGATTAGCTTCAACTCCAATACCCACTTCATAACAATAACCTAAATTTGCCATTCCTCGTAAATTTCCATGTTGACTTGAAGCCTGATATAACTCAAAAGCTTTCTGATAATCAACTTCACAACCAATTCCATTTTCATAATAATAACCTAATGTACACAATGCTCCTGGTTCTTCATAACCAGCTGCTCTTTGGCAATAATCAAAAGCTTTTTGATAATCTTGTTCTACTCCTATTCCATTTTCTAAATAATATGAATATTTACACATTGCATAAACATATCCCATATCTGCACTTTGTTGAAGATATTTCATTGCAAGTTCCATATTCTCATCTTCAATCAATTTTCCATAACTCATCATTGCTCTTGGATAACCCATATCTGCACTCTTTAAATAAAGTTCTTTCGCTTTATTTATATCTGCTTCTACACCAATCCCTACTTCATAACAATATGCTAAATAACAATGAGCAGGAGGATAATTTTGTGAAGAGGCTTGTTGATACCAATAAACAGCCATTTTTGGATCTTGTTCTACTCCTTCTCCAACTTCATAAAGATAGCCTAATTGTAATTGTGCAACTTCCAAACCTCTATCAGCACCTAATTCATACCAATGTGCTGCTTCTTGATAATCTTGTTTTGTTCCAATCCCTACTTCATAACAATAACCTGTACTATAATATGCTTGAGTAAAACCTACTTCTGCAGCTTTTTGATAATATTGAAAAGCTTTTTCTTCATCAGCTTCCACACCTCTAGCATAACAATAACATTCTCCTAAATAGAAAAACGCACGAGGTAATTCTTGTTTAGCAGCTTTTTGAAAATATTCAAAAGCTTCATTCTCATTTTCTTCAATGCCAATTCCTTCATAACAACAATAAGCATAGTTACATTGAGCAATCATATCACCTAAATCAGCAGCTTTTTTATAGTAAGCAACAGCTTGAGTTTTATCCATTGAAACACCCAATCCAACTTCATACATATATCCTAAAGAACAAATAGATTTTGTATGATTCATTAAAGAAGCTTTTTCATATAATTCAAAAGCTTTATATTCATCTTGCACACGATTTTTACCATTCATATACATCAATGCCAATTGAAAAATATCTTCTTCAAATGTTGGTATATCATCTTCTATCAATTCATTAAAAGCTGATAATAAACATACATCAACTCCTCTTACATGATGATCTTCTTCAATATAAAAATGTTCTTCTTGTAAATATGGTGAATTATCAAGATGAGGATATTTATCAACATCATACTTCATCATTAAATCATATACTTTTCTTTCAGCATCATCTTCATGACATTCTATTGTTTTAACTTTCATTAAAGCATTTTCAACACCACGATCATCAACCAAATAAACCCATGCCATATCATCATAAGACATTGCTATAAAATCTATTTTCCATTTATTAAAAAATGGTTCATACAATTTTAATCTTTTCATTAAACTATTCATATTTTTTCTCCCTATTTGCTATTTAAAAACTATTGATGAAATTGTTTCACTTGATGATTCATCATCAACATACTCTATTGTTATAATATCTCCAACTTTAGCTAATGGTAATTGATCATTCAATGAAATTGGAGCAATAAAGACTTTCTTATATCCCTCTATTTTTAAATAATAATGTGAATTTCCATTCACAACAGCTTCTTGAATAGCAGTTATCTTCCCATTAATCTTCTTATTTTCAATATCTACTTTAACCTTACCATTTTCACTTAACAACTTATAATATGCTCTTTCAGCCTCTGCAACACTATCTCCAACAGATACAATTTGATAATTTTCCACACTCACAAAAGCATATTTTTTAACCAATCCAGCACTATCTTTTAATGACATAAAATAGGTTGGTTGCCCTCCTGCATTAATGAGAATAGGAAAAGTTGCTGTATACTTTAAATTTTGCACTTTCCCCTCAGCTGATGACATTGCCGAATATTCTTCAGCCCCACTAATAGCATAATACTTCGCCTCTTTTGTTCGCATATTAATTAATGCAAAGCCAACATTTGATGCATCACTTGAAACTGATGTTAGACCTGTATAAATATAAACATCATCATCCAAAGCAACATAATTATAACCATCAGTTGGTTTAAGGACACCTTTTTGAGAAAAGATAGTATTAAAATATCCTTTACCATACTTTCCCCAATTTTCTAATTGATTTAATAATAAGTCAGAAGGATAAACACGATCTATCCAACTTGGAACTTCTTGAATATCATAATATTGACTATCACCACTAATAGCATCCACCAAAATAGCTCCTGTTATATCTTTACCACCAAATAATCCAATCTTATATTGATAAACAGGTGCAATCCAATAAGGATTTCCATTCTCATCAATTTCAAACGAAGGATTCTCAAACATTTTTGTTGGATATTTTATACGAATATGCCTATTAATATTTCTAAAAAATAAATCTGAATAAGAATACTTCATTCCTTCTTTTAAACGTACAACCTCAGATTCTTGAGTAACCATATCAACACGAATATAGGCTGGCAATCCCTCTCCATGATTAGTAAACCATTTAATAAAATCACTATAAGAAATAGTTGTTACTCTATATGGTTTATTTGAGAAATTAATTTGATCATATTGATCATCAACTTCAAATTGAGAAACATAATCAACAATTTCTCCCATTTTACGATCACCTAAACGTTCTGCACTATCTTTATCTACAACTGGAATTGATTGATAGTTGACTTTTTCATTATCTTTATAAAAATCAGCTTTTTTATCAACATTTAATTGTTTTTGATATGTTGATGCATGAAAAATTGGTGAACTTGCTAGTTCTCCAAGAAAAACATATACAATCAATAAAGCAGCAACCATTAATCCTATTTTATTTATTTTATCAAAAGATAATTGAAATAAACTTCTTAACCCTATAAACAATATTATACAAAAAGCAAGAAAGAAAACAAAATCAGGAGACCTTAAATTGATGGGAGTGAGTGTAAAATATTCAGCAATCAAAAAGAATATCAAGATAATGATAAACGCTTTTAAAGTTCCATTTTTCTTTGGTGTTTTTTCTTCAAAATGAGAATAACTTTTATTCAAATTTCCAAATAAACTTTTAAATTTTTCTTTCATTTATTTTCTCCTTTAATTTTTCAACCAACAAATATAACTCATCCAATGATTGTAAAGTTGCTCCACTAGCATAAGCATGACCACCACCATGAAATAATTGAGCCACTTCATTAATTGTAATAGAACGACTTCTTATACTTACACGATAATTATTTTCTGCTTCATTTTGGGTAACAGCCATCCAAATAGGATATTCTTCTATATTTGCAAGTGTATTCACATAATTAGATCCTTGTTCTCTTGAAATATTCAACTTTTTAAGATCTTCACTACTTAAATAATACCATGCAACTCCTTCATCTTCTTGATAAGTATTATAAATAAATTGAGTAATCTTTAAATCACTTTTTTTCTTTAAATAAAGTGATTGATATAATTCCTCAATCTGAATACCAGATTCAATTAAATAACTTGCTGCTTCAAATGTATGAATTGAAGTTGAACTATATAAAAAACGATTACTATCTCCTACAATTCCTAAATACAAGGCATTTGCTGACTCTATGGGTATTTGAAACTTTAATTTTTTAAAAATCAAACTCACAATTTCACTACATGAAGATGCAGTTTCTATTTCAATATTGATATCACCATAAGAATCTACAACAATATGATGATCTATTTTTATCACTTCATTACATTGAGAAATATCTCCATCTATTCTTTCTTGATTAGCTGTATCTAATACAATAGCTAATGATGGTTCTTTATTAATATGTGCTATATCAAACGAAGGATATAATCGCAATAAATCACTGTTCATTTCTCCTTGTAAAACAATATTTTTTTGTGGAAACATTGTTTTCAGCATCCAATACATACCTAATTGGGAACCAAATGCATCTAAATCAGGATGAATATGTCTATATAGAAGAATTTGATTATAATTTTTTATCTTTTCTAATATTTTTTCCATTTCTTATCACCTACAAATATCATATTATCATATAATGACATAAATATGAACTTAAAGACATTTGATTTATAAAAAATGATAAGGTCATTCATTACCTCATCATTAAATCATATTCTTATTAATTAGATAATTTTTTAAGAGCTTTATGATGTGCCATTAATGTTTTTACTCCATAAGGTAAAGAGAATGCTATATCCAATGTATTATCATTCACTTTTATAATAACACCCTTTCCAAAAACATCATGTTCAACATAATCTCCTTGTTTCCAATCATCTATTTCATTATCACCAATTAATTCATCAACTGATGAATGATTTTGAACATATTCATGTGTTTTAAATTGTGAAGGATTACCCTTATGCTCTACATAATCTCTACCAATTTCATCAATAAATCTTGATGCCATTTTTGGAGAATTTGTCATAAAATTAAATCCTTGACTATCTGTTAAAAATAGACTTCTTTTTGCACGAGTGAATGCAACATATGCTAATCTTCTTTCTTCTTCCAAACCATCATCACCAGATTCTGATAAACTTCTAAAACTTGGAAAAACATCTTCTGATAAGCCCACAACAAAAACATAGTTAAATTCTAATCCTTTTGCCATATGAATACTCATCAATGATACATATTCATCATTAAAAACATCATCTTGAGTTGTATATAATGCTATATCTTGTAAATAACTCTCAAAATTAGCTGTTTCTGGATGAGTTTTCATATAATTTATAATTGAATTTTTTAATTCCATAATATTTTGAATACGATTATCATCTTGATCATCTCGTAACATTTTAAAATAACCAATATCTACTAATAATTTTTCAAAAACATCTGGTAATGATAAAGATGAATTTTTAGCATTTTCTATACAAGTAATAAACTCACTTAATTGTTTCTTAACACGACTTGATAAACCTATTTCATCTGCATAAAGTGATAAAGCCTCATAATCAGTTATGCCATATTCTATGGCTTTATTTTGAATTTTCTCTAATGTTTTTGCTCCCACACCTCTTGCAGGAACATTGACAATACGCTCAAATGATAAGTCATCTTGATTGACCATTAAACGTATATAACTCAAAGCATCTTTTATTTCTTTACGATTAAAGAATTTTAAACCTCCAAATATTTTATAATCAATTTGCCTTTGGATTAATTTCTGTTCAAAGGGACGAGATAAATAATTAGCACGATATAATATTGCAAAATCATGATAATTAACTCCTTCTACTTTATGAATAATATCTTCAATTGTATCACAAACAAAATTTGCTTCTGCTTCTTCATCTATTCCTGAATAATGAATAACCTTTGCTCCTTCATCTAATTCAGTAAAGAGATCTTTTTCTAATCTATTTTTATTTTTTCTGATTAAATTATTAGAAATATTTAAAATTGTTTTTGTTGAACGATAGTTTTGATCTAATATAACTGTTTTTACATCAGGAAAATCTTTATCAAAATTAATAATATAATTAATATCTGAACCTCTAAATGAATAAATTGTTTGATCTGGATCTCCAACCACACATAAAAGAGATTGACCAGATAAATATTTAATTAACTGATAATCCACTTCTCCAACATCTTGAAATTCATCAACATGAATAAATTGAAATTGTCTTTGCCATCGTTCTAAAATTTCTGGATAATTTTCAAAAATTTCTAGAGTTTTTAATAAGAGATCATCAAAATCCAACATAAAATGTTCTTCTTTATATTTTTCATAAGCTTCATAAGTTGCTGCTTTCTTTTGTTCTCCAATAAAATCTTTAGACATATCAATTGCTTTTTGAGGAGAAATACGTGCCATTTTACATGATGAAATAAAATGAATACAACTTTTTACAGTTATTGTTTTAGGATCAATTTGTTTCTCTTTAAAAATCTTTTTTAATAAAGATTTTTGATCTTCTTCATCCATAATCACAAAATGATTAGGATAATTTAAAACACGAATATTTTGTCTTAAAATACGTACACATAATGAATGAATTGTGCATAAAAGAGCTCCAGAGGCATACTCTCCTAATAAATCAATAACTCTCTCTTTCATTTCATTAGCTGCTTTATTTGTAAATGTAATCGCTAAAATATGTCGTGGTTCAATACCAACTTCTTCAATAAGATATGCAATACGATATGTTAAAACTCTTGTTTTTCCACTTCCTGCTCCTGCGATAATACGCAAATGAGAATCTAGGTACATTGCAGCCTCTTTTTGTTTTGGATTTAATAATTCATCTAAATTCATCATATTTCACCTCCGTTTCTTATTATAACACAGTCTTTCTTTGGTTAAAATGCAGAAAATAATGAATTTATTTTATCAGATAATAAATCTTATAAAATAAATGATTTTTATATTGTTTAAAACACTCATTTCTGAAATAATAAATATATAAGGAGTGATGAAAATGTATTTAGTTATAGATATAGGTGGAACTTATACAAAATATGGATATTATCACCAAAATGGTGAGTGTCTTCAACATAATAAATATAAAACAATAAAAACAAACTTAGATGATTTTTATAATAAAATTGTTTCATTATCTCAAAATGTTAATGCTATAGCTATAAGTATGCCTGGATTAATTGATAATCAAACAGGTATGATTCACAACATTACCTTATTACCTTTCTTAAATAAACATAATATTAAAGAAGAATTAGAACAAAGAACAAAACTTAAGGTTTCAGTTGAAAATGATGCCAAATGTGCTACATTAGGTGAAATGTGGAAAGGAAATTTGAAAAACATTCAAAATGGTTTGTTTATCATTTTAGGAAGTGGTATTGGAGGAACAATTATTTTTAATGGAAAAATTTTAACAAGTCCTCATCATAAAGTTGGAGAAATTGGAAGTATTCTTATGCCATTAGATACAAATTATCAACAAATGACTAATTTTGGAGCAAATAATAATGCTAATCAATTGATTCATCAAATTTCACAACAAACACATTGTTTAAAAGATGGTTATACAACTTTTGAAATGATAAAAAAAGACAAAAATGCTAAGGAAATTTTTAAAACATACTGTCGTCAAATTGCTTTTATGATTTATAATTTAGATTATATTTTAGATTTAGATGTTGTCTGTCTAGGTGGTGGTATTAGTGAACAAAATATACTTATTGAAACAATTCAAGAAGAATTTATATCCTTAAGAACACAATACAAAGAAGATTGTCATGAACCTATAATTACAGCTTGTAAGCATCATAATGAAGCTAATCTATTAGGTGCTTTATATCATCATTTACAAACAATCAAATGATTGTTTTTATTTATTTTTTATTCAAAATGATTTTAAACAATAAATTAACTTACTTTATTTCCTTTTCCAAATAAAAAATAAGACTAAAAAAGATGCAATTTTTATTTTGCATCTTCATATTGATGTGATTTACCAATAATATCATGAATATCAGTTATCCCCATATCATCTAAAATATCATTCATCTCTTGAATAATTTGAGGACAAGCATAAGGATCAACTAAATTTTGACAACCTACTGCAACTGCACTCGCTCCTGCAATCATCATTTCAATAGCATCTCTACCACTAGCAATCCCACCCATTCCTATCACAGGAATAGAAACAGCTTGTGAAACTTGATAAACCATTCGTAATGCTACGGGAAAAATAGCAGGTCCACTATATCCACCAGTTTTATTCGCAATAATAGGTTTTCCTGTTTTCAAATCAAAACGCATTCCTACTAATGTATTAATCATTGTAATTCCATCTGCTCCTGCTGCTTCTACAGCTAAAGCCATTTCTACAATATCAGTTACATTAGGAGAAAGTTTCACATAAACTGGTTTTTGACTAACAGCTTTTACTGCTTTTGTTACTTCAGCAGCCATCTGTGGATTTGTTCCAAATTGAATACCTCCACAATGAACATTAGGACAAGATATATTTAACTCTAATGCTCCTACCATATCATGTGTTGAGATACGTTTAGCTGTTTCCACATAATCATCAATAGCACTTCCACCTATATTTGCAATCACTTTATCTGTATATAATGGTCTTAATTTCTCTAGTTCTTCATTCATTACCATGTCTACTCCTGGATTTTGGAGCCCTATTGCATTTAACATTCCACTAGGTCCTTCAGCAATTCTTGGTAAAGGATTTCCATAACGTGGTTCTAAAGTTGTCCCTTTTAACATCATTGAACCTAATAAATTTAAATCATAAAATTTTGCAAATTCATATCCAAAACCAAAAGTACCACTTGCTGGAATCACTGGATTTTTCATATCTAATCCTGGTAATTTCACTCTTAAATTAGCCATTAACAATCACCTCACTTGAATGTAATACTGGTCCTTCAACACATATTCTTTTATAGGGTTTCGTTTTTACTTGACAAGAACATCCCATACATGCTCCAAAACCACATCCCATACGTGCTTCAAAAGATAAATAACCATTATCAGGATATGATAATACAAGAGCATCTAACATTTTTTCTGGTCCACATGTATAATATTTATCAAACTCCATTTGCTTTTCTTTTAAGACATCAATAACTGTTCCTTTTGTTCCCATAGTTCCATCCATAGTTGCTATATATGTTGAACATATTTCTTCAAATTCTTCTTTATAAAAAACATCTTTTTGACTATTAAAACCTAAAACAGCAGTTACCTCTATCCCTTTTTGAATTAAGTCTTTAGCTAATTTATACATTGGAGGAACACCCAATCCACCTCCAATAACAACTGCTTTTTGACAATCTAAATCAATAAAACCATTTCCTAAACCTATTAAACAATCCAATTGATCATTAATTTGTTTTTGAGATAAAATCTTTGTTCCTTCTCCAACAACTTTAAAAATAATTTTAATATGATTTTTATCATAATCACAGATACTCATAGGTCTTCTTAAATAAGGTTGTAAAGCATCATTAATTTTAATATTAATAAATTGCCCTGCTGCTTGAATAAAAGAAGCTCCTTCTCCTTCTAATACCATTTCATATACATCTTTAACAAGTTCTCTCTTTGAAATAATTGTCATTATTCCCTGATAATTTTTCATTAATTCTATTCCTCCATTTCAATATATTGACCATTCAATATATTTGCCTTTATTTTACCATAACATTTTACCCCTAAAAATGGTGTATTGATTGATTTTGATCGATTTATATTTTCATTAATTTCAAACTGATTATCTAAATCAAATATACAAAGATTAGCAATATTTCCTTCCTCAATAGAAGCATCTAAATTTAAAACTTGAGCTGGTCCTATTGTCAAAGCATCTAATATCGTTTCTAATGAAACAAGTTGTGCTTTGACTAAATATGTATACAACAATGGAAAAGCATATTGAATCCCAATAATACCAAAAGGTGCTTGTTGAATAGGTTTAGCCTTTTCTTCTTTTGAATGTGGAGCATGATCAGTTGCAATAACAGTAACAATATGTTCATTTAAACCTTGAATTAAAGCTTGATGATCTTCTTTTGAACGGAGTGGTGGATTCATCTTATAATGAGGATGACAATCTTTAATATTATCCTCTGTCAAAATAAGATGATGAGGTGCAACCTCTCCTGAAACACATAAATTTTCTTTTTGAGCTTCTTTTAATAATTGAATTGTTTCTTGAGTAGAAATATGACAGACATGATATCTATTATGATATTTTCTAACAATATCTAAATCTCTTGCAACTTGCTTATATTCTGAAGCACTATTAATACCAACTAAATGATGTTCTTTAGCATAACGTCCATCATGAATACAACCACCATGCAATTCACTTTCATCTTCACAATGAGCTACAATAATAGAATCAATTTGTTTTGCTAATTTCATTGCACTATCCATTATCTGTTGACTTTGTACTCCTTTTCCATCATCAGAAAAACCTAAAACAATATCATTTTGAATAAGATTTTCCATATCAACTAAACTTTGTCCTTTTAAGTCCTTTGTGATGGCACTATAAGTATAAATATTAACATAACCATCCTTTTCTACTCTTTTTTGGAAATCTTCTATTGTATCTTGATTATCCATACATGGGTTAGTATTTGCCATAGCTACAATTGTTCCATAACCACCATATAAAGCAGCTAGACTTCCTGTTGCTATGGTTTCCTTATATTCATAACCTGGTTCTCTTAAATGGGTATGAATATCAATAAAGTTATGAGAAACAAGCATTCCATGAAGTTCAATATGAGGATATGAACTTTCTAAATCTTTTTGAATTTTTTGAATATAACCATTTTCAACTAAAATATCTGTTTCTTCAAAACAATGATTTCTGTATAATCTAGCATTTTTTAACAAATAATTATTCATTTGTTTCCTCCTATTATAATATCTTTCTATTGTTCATATCATAACATCACTCTATAATTTTGACAATTTATTTATCAAGTTTAAAGAAATAAATCAATAAAATAGATAGCAATACAATACTCTTGCTATCTCTTTTTTAAATTTATTTTCTTTTGTAAAGCTTTTTCAACAACATCTGGAACTAAACCAGTAACACTATGATGATGTGATACAATTTCTTTTACTGTTGATGAAGAAATAAAAGAATGGCTTGGTCTTGTCATCAAGAAAACCATATCAATACTATCATCTAAATATTGATTAGAAGAAGCCAATTGTAACTCATATTCAAAATCCATTGTTGCACGTAGTCCTCTTACCAAAACACTTGCTCCTACTTTTGAAGCATATTCGACTGCTAAATCATCACTTGAATCTATTGTTACATTATCAAATGGTTGTGTAACTTCTTTTAAAAGTTCTATTCTTTCATCTAATGTAAACATTGTTTTTTTATTAGGATTTGTAAAAATGGTTACATAAAGATGATCATACAAACGACTTGCTCTTTCTATAATATCTATATGTCCACATGTAACAGGATCAAAAGTTCCAGCATAAACTGCTATATTTTTCTTCATAGATTACCCCTCATATCTTAATATTTGTAATGTTGTTATCCCATAACTCTGTTTCTTTTTTAATACTAATGATGTTGGAATATCAAAAACTTCCTCATTCAAATCTTCAACAACTATTAAACAATTATCATTCAACATTTGATGATTTAATAAAAACTCAAGTATTTTTTGAGTTACCTTTAATCCATAAGGAGGATCAAGTAAAACCAAATCAAACGAAAGATTTTCATCACTAAACTTCTGTAAAGCTTTTTGATAATCCAATTTATATACAAATACTTGACTTTCAATATTTAATGAACAAATATTCTCTTTAATTGTTTGAAAGGCTTTATATTGTTTATCTACACTATATAATTGATCCATTCCTCTACTAATAGCTTCAATACCTAAACCACCACTACCACCAAACAAATCTAAGCATACTCCTCCATCAAAATATGGACCTATCATATTAAATAGATTTTCTTTATTTTTATCTGTTGTTGGTCGTGTTAATTTAGAGCCAACTGACTTTAATTGTCTACTTCTTAGTTTTCCAGCAATTACTCTCATTTTATCCCCATTTCCATTGATTTGTATAAATATCCTCACTGATACCTTCAAAAACAATTTTTGTTACTTCATCTAATAATTCATTTAATTGATAATAACTTTGATAATAAGCTTGTATTTGTGGATGATTCATTAATTCTTTTTTCACTTCTTTTAATTTTTGTTTCGTTTCATCAATACAAACATATTTTGTATATTCTTTCATTCTCAAATAATCATCTTGAAGTATTTGATGTTTAGACAGTAAAGGAAATAATTCTTCACTATGCAATAATTTTTCATTTTTTTGATATTGTTTAAATATTTCATCATCAGTAATAACTTCAATTAATTCATCTATTTCTTTATACATAATTTCTCCTATAACAACATATCTAGCATTTGTAAAAGTGTTCCTACACGTTCAATCCTATCAGCAAATGTTAATTTATTTTCTAATTTATATTGTTGTAATAATGTAGGATATTCCTGTGGATATCTAGACAAAATAAGATACCATTTAGGATGTAATCGCATATACATTCTAATATCCTGATCAATCATCATACCACTGTTTTTGTTGTTGAGGAGATGCTTCTTTTCCAACAAAACCACTCATTAAATCAAGAATCTTTTGTATACCATCAAAACTTCTTGATAAAGCATCTAAGTCTACATTTTTAACAATATCTAAAATTCCACTTAAATCAACATTATTCTTTCTATATGGTTCCCACATTTTATCATCTTCACCATATAAAACATAAAATTCATAAAGTTGTTGCCACGTATAACGTCCCTTAACCACTTCTTCCCTAATAGATGGTATAGAACGTACAAACGTCTTAAAATTATCAATTTCCATATTCTCACCCATATTAGAATATGCCCAATTTCTAAATTTGTTCTTTTAAACTATCACGATTATATTTTGAAATAATAGATTGTGCTATTCCAATCGCAATCATTGCAGCCCATGTTGAAGAACCACCAGAAGAAATAAGTAATAATGGAACTCCTGTCATAGGAATCAAACCAGAAACACCACCTACATTAATAATTAAATGAGTAAAGAAATATATTCCTACCCCATATAATATAAGTTTACTTTTTGTATTTTTAATTCTTAAACCATAATAGAACATCTTATAAATAATAATACAATAAGGAATTAAGAAAACTAAAAAACCAACCATTCCTAATTCTTCATAAATAATAGAAACAATAAAATCATTATGAGATTCAGGTATGTATCCATATTTTTGACGTGAAGCACCAAATCCTCTTCCCAATAATCCCCCAGAACTAAAAGCAATTAAAGCATTTACTAATTGCCAACCACTATTTATAGGATCATTTAAAGGATTTAACCATGTATATATTCTTCCCAATTGATGTGGTTTCAAAATCACTGTGGCACTAAAAATCACCACAACAACCCCTATAACAAGTAAAATTAAAGCTAATGTTTTAAATTTTTTATAATATGGACGTGGTGTAATAAAGAACATCATCATACATAAAAAAGCTAGAATTAATGCACTTCCTAAATCCTTTTGCACAAATCCACCCACAATAAATACACAAATAATAGCTATAACAGGTCTTACAATACAATATATAAATTTCTTTTGTTGGAGTCTTTCTTTATATTTACGAGATAAGTTTCTAGGAATTTCACATAATTCCTCTAATTCTCCAAAATGATATGATAAAAATAAAATCATAATCACTTTCATAAATTCTGCTGGCTGTAAAGTGAATAAACTTCCAAATCTAATCCATGCATGAGAACCTTTAACACCCTTAAATGCCAAACAAAAAATCATAAAAGCTAAACCAATACCATATATAATCCATGTTGAAGAACCATCAATCCAACTCTTTTTAAAACATCGAGTTAAAAAGATCATAAACCCATAACCAGTCAATACATAAACTGCTTGTTTAATCATATTGATAGTTGCATATGCTGCTCCTTCAGTTGCTGTTTGTCCAACTGATGCACTTCCTATCATAACAATACCATAGATTGTTAAAATAATAACACAAGCATAAACCGTTTTATCAACACCTTTTCTTCTAAATATTCTCTTTAATAAATCAATCATTTTATTTCAATCCAATCATGATTTTTAGCTTCTTGAAAAACTTTATAAATAGAATAATGAGACACTTTTTCAAATGCTTGATCTAATTTTTTTTGTTCACTTTTAGAATCAACAATTTCAATAAAACGATGGTAGACTTTCATAAATTCATCTTTTGAAATTCCACCCTCATATGCTTGTTCAACCGCATTATATAAAGACATAACATCAATAATTTCTTCTGTTGTCCAATCAAAGTCTAATGGATAATCGTACATTTACATCACTCCTTGTTTTACATATTATACATGAAATAAATTAAAAATAAAATATGAACTAGGTAGAAACCCTAACAATTTTGTAAAACAAGAATAGATTAAAGTGAAAGGAGGGAAAAACAATGAACTCTTGCTATAACTATGGAGGATGTGGATGTAACAACTATATGCCTACATTCGGATTCAATCCATTTGGATGCGGTGGATGTGGATGCCAATCATTCCAATTATCTGGTGGATGTGGTGGAAACTTCGGAATGGGTAGTGGATGCACTTGGTTTGCTATCGTCTTAGTTGTCTTCTTATTACTCATCATCTGCGGATGTACTAAAATTTGTTAATGACTAAAAATATGCTAGAAATCTAGCATATTTTTTATTTTATGATATAATATTCACTGAGGTGAAGACAGATGTTATTAATGAAAGATATTATAGATGATCATGACAAAAGAATAAGAGACATATCACTACCTGTTGAAATGCCTTTATCAAAAGAAGATGAACAACTCCTATTAGATATGCACGAATTTTTAGTCAATTCACAAGATGAAGATATATCAAAAAAATACCATTTAAGACCAGCTGTAGGTATTGCTGCTGTTCAACTTGGTATTATGAAAAGAATGTGTGCTATTCATGTATTAGATTTTGATAATGAAGGAAATATAAAAAAAGTAAATGATTATGCTTTAGTTAATCCTAAAATCATTTCTTATACTGAGAAAAAAGCATATTTAAAAGATGGTGAAGGATGTTTAAGTGTTAATGAAGAAAGAGATGGTTTTGTACCTAGATATGCTAAAGTCACTGTTAAAGGCTATGATGTTTTAACTCATAGTGATGTAACAATTGTTGCAAGAGGTTTTTTATCTATTTGTTTACAACATGAATTAGATCATTTTGATGGTAAACTTTTCTATGACCATATCAATAAAGAATTTCCAAAAGCACCTATTCCAAATGCAATGATTATAGAATAAAAAAGGTATAGCAATATGAATATTCCCCTTTCACTATGTTAAGGAACGAATTCATTATTGAATACCTTTTTCTTTTATTTTATCTTTGAAAAAGCTTGTTTTAAATCAGCAATCAAATCTTCAACATTTTCCAATCCTACTGAAATACGAATTGTCCCTTGTTGTACTCCCCCTGCTAATCTTTCTTCTTCACTCATTTGAGCATGTGTTGTTGATGCTGGATGTGTTAATAAACTTCTTGAATCTGCAAAATTAGTAACATGTGTAAATAATTGAATATTATTGATAACTGTTTTACCTGCTTCTAATCCTCCTTTTACTCCAAAAGTAAACAAACCACCAAATCCCTTTGGAAAATATTTTTGACAAAGTGAATAAGAATCATGATTTTTTAGTTCTGCATAACTTACCCATTCAACATCTTCACATTCATTTAAAAATTGAGCAATTTTTCTAGAGTTTTCAACATGTTTATCCATACGTAATGATAAAGTTTCTAACCCTAATAATGTCATATAAGCATTAAATGGTGACATACATCCACCTAAATCTCTTAATGTTTTTGCTACTGCTTTTGTACAAAATGCTGCTTCATTTAAATCTGCATAAACAATATCATGATATGCTTTATCAGGCTTTGTAAATAATGGATATCGTTCATTATGCCAATCAAACTTTCCACTATCAACAATAATTCCTCCCATAACATTTCCATGTCCTGCAATATATTTAGTAGTTGAATAAACAACTAAATCTGCACCATGTTCGATAGGTCTAAATAAATATGATGTTGGTGTCGTATTATCTACAACAAATAAAATTTTATATTTTTTACATAAGGCACTAATAGCAGCAAAATCTAACATATCTCCATTAGGATTACCTACTGATTCTACAAAAATTAATTTTGTTTTATCATTAATTAAAGCTTCCATAGTTTCTAAATCTCTAGGATCAACAAAATGTGATACAAACCCCATTCCTCTCATTGTCCCAGATAAAGAACCAATAGTTCCACCATATAAATTATTTGCAGCAATAATTTCATCACCACTTTCACATACAGTCATGATAAGTCCCATAATCGCTGCAGTTCCTGAAGAAAAAGCAACAGCACCTACTCCATTATCTAATGCAGCCATGCGTTGTTGTAAAACATCTACAGTTGGATTAGACAAACGTGAATAAAAATATCCACCTTCTTCTAACGCAAAAATATTTTTTGCTTGATCTGCATCATCAAAAGTAAATGCATTAGATAGATATAAAGGAACTCCTGTTGCTTTTGTTGCTGAATCAGGTTTTTGCCCTGCATGTATTTGTAATGTTTCAAATTGATATTGTTTTGACATTTTTTATCCTCCTTTTATTTTTTATATTCTATCATATCTTAAAATTAAAAAAAAGAGTTCAAACTCTTTTCATTTTCATATATTAATATCTAATAATAATGTCTACAAATATTTACCATATCTTCAATATAAACTCTTCCTCCAGAAATAACATCATCATTTAAACAAGGTTTAGATTTAATTCCTTTTTTACAAGAATAAGTTTCTCTCATAAGAGGTAAATCTTGTTTCTGACACAATTCTATAATTTTATACATTTGCTTATTACTAAAACAGAACATATTAAATAAAGCTAAATTTTTAATATGTTGACGAGAAAGATTACCAATAAAATTCTCAAGTTCTTTATTTTTCTTACAAATACCCTCTTCAAAACCAATAACTAATAAATCAATATTTTCATTAAAATCAAAATCATTAAGAGGTTTTGCATATGTTTTTGCATATCTTGCCATATCTTCTGCAAGAAGTTTTGTTTCCTTGCAATGACTTGTATACACAACAATAACTTTCATAATCGACCTCTCCTTTTCAATTACTTATTATAATATCAAAATATGAACTGAAAATAAACAGATGTACACACCATTTTCTTATCTATGAATAATGTAAGATGAAGGAGGTTTATTTATGAATATTTTTCAAGACAATCAAAATTATTTTAGTCCTTTCTTAACATCACAAAGAAACCAATCTACAAACCCAAAACTCTTTGAACCAGAAGAAGCATTTATGTTAGGAAATCTTTTTAAAGATTTATACATGACATATAAAGGATTCTCAAATTATTGTATTCAATCAATGAATCAAAAACAAAAAGCCTTATTAGAAGTTCAAATGTATAGTTTTGTTGCTCATGAAATCAATCTATATTTAGATATATATCCAGATAACAAAAAAATGGTTGAGCTTTATCATCACTATGCAACAAAAGCTAAAGAAGCAACAAAGGCATATGAAAAACAATTTGGTCCATTAACTGTACAAAATAGTTCTACTCAAATCCCATTTGAATGGGTTCAAGGTCCTTGGCCTTGGGAATATCAAGTATAAGGAGGAATGTTAATAATGTGGTTATATAGTAAAAAACTACAATATCCCATTCATATCAAAAATAAAGATATAAGAATGGCAAAATTTATTATTACGCAATTTGGTGGTGCAAATGGTGAACTTGCTGCTTCACTCAGATATTTGACCCAAAGATATACAATGCCTGACGATAAAGGTAAAGCTTTATTAAGCGACATTGGTACTGAAGAATTAGCTCATATGGAAATGATTTCTGCAATGGTTTATCAACTTACAAAAGGTGCAACTTTAGATGAAATTAAAGCTGCTGGACTTGAAAGTCATTATACAGAACATGGTGTATCATTATATCCAGTTGATTCAAATGGTGTTCCTTTCACTGTTCAATACTTTGCTGTAACTGGTGATCCAGTCGCTGACATAGCAGAAGATATGGCTGCTGAACAAAAAGCTAGAGCCATCTATGAACATTTAATGAATCAAACAAATAATCCTGATATATTAGGTCCATTATCATTCTTAAGACAACGAGAAATTATTCATTACCAAAGATTTAAAGAACTATATGATGAATATGTCAAAAAATATTATCAACCAGACTTTAACCAAAACTGTAATTGTTAAAACCCATTATTTGGGTTTTTTTATTGGGCTTGTTGATATGCAACAAAAACACCAATAACAATAAAAATGAGATCTAAAATCCCACTTTGAAACATAGACATAAATGTCATAGGAATCATATTGATAATGACACTCAAAGATATTCCAAAAGTAGAATAAACAATCACATAGACTGTTAATCGAGAAATAAAAAATGCTAAGAATGTCATAACAGCACTTACAAGAGCAACTTGATGTGAAGATACTCCAGATACAGATGTTGCAATATTAGCAAGTGCATATCCTATAACTATATAAAGTATTGAAAAATCAATACCAATTCCCATTGTTATAGCACCATGAACAACACCTAAAAATAAAGCACCAACTAAACAACTTAAAATTGTTTTTATCCATTGTTGACTAGATAAAAACTGATCATTATTTTGTCTAAAATAATTTTGTGCCTCTTTTCTCTCCTTATATTCTTTCCAACTCTCTTTCATGATAACACCACTTTCTTTAATTTAATAAATCATCATATCGATTTTTCTTTTTCTTATTTAATATAAAATATGTTGAAACAAAACCACCAATCAATCCAGCTACATGACCAGATAAAGAAATGGATGGAACTAAAAATGAAATAGCTAACATAGCCAACACATTAGGCATTAACTGTTTAAAAATAGATAAAAACACATCTTTATACACAATTGCTAAAGCACCTAATGCGCCAATAATTCCAAAAATAACACCACTAATACCACCACTTACAACATTGACTTCAAATCCATTAAATAAATATAATAAATAAGGTAATCCAGAAGTTGCAAGTGCTGAACAAATAATCACAATCAAATACCTTTTCATTTTTAATACAGATTCTACAAATATACCCAAACCATACAATGAATAACAATTGACAATAATATGTAACAATCCAAAATGAACAAAATTTGCAGTCAATAAACGGTAATAATCATGATTCCAAAAAACAAATAATGGATTATATGCTCCAAAATGCAACCCTTGTTGTGCATCCATTGATGGACCATATATAAAAACTGAAATCACATATACAATAATACATATTAAAATCAATCCAATAGTTATAGGATATTTTTTATATTTTTCTATTATTTCTTCCATTTTATTCATCTAGAAATTCATAAATAGACATTTGATCTATAATAATTTCTTCTTCCTCCTCTATGACTTCATTTTTCTCAACAATTTGTTCTAATGTTAATAAAGATAAAATATCTTCATATGTTACTTTAATCGCTCCCATTTCTAATAAACGAATATTACCATTATAACGATTATCATCTAAAACTAATTGTTTTGTCCAATGATAATGGAGATTTTGAATCGTTGTAAACCAAACTCCACCACTATTAATATGAGTAGCTGTTATAAATTGTAATTGACTTAAACCACAAACATAAATATTTCTATCCAAAGAATTAGTTACATTAAAATATGCAAATGGATCAACAGCACTCACTAATACCATTTTTTGATCTTTAATATATTTAGAATAAGTTTTCTTTTTATCAAACAAATGATCACTTACAAAACAAACAGCTTTTCCACCTAATTGCAAATGATATTTCAAAGCAAAAGCATCTATTCCCTTTAATCCACTAGAAACCAATGTACGATCTTCATCATATATCTTTGTTACTAAATTTTTCGTAAAAGAATGAAGTCTTTTCTCCATTGTTTGTGGTCCTACAATAGAAACCATATTACTCATTAAAGATAAATCACCAACATAATATAAGATCAAAGGTGCTCGCTTTTTTAAAGAGGTTAATAAAATATGAGGATAGTTTTCTTCATATTTTGTTGTTACATAAATACCTTCATTCTCAAGATTTGCTAAAGCAAATAACAAATCATTTAGAGTTGATAATCTTGCAATCATTTTATATGCTATATATTCATCAATACCCAATATTTGTATAAGAGTATCTTTATTCATTCCAAATAGTTTTGATGGTGTTTTTTTAGAAGAATTTTTAAGTTTTTTTTCAACATCACACCATTCATCTTGAGTAAGTGGAGCTGTATTATCTACAATCAAATCACCACAAAACAAAAGAACAGCTAAACTATCTAAATTTAATTGAATTTTCATCTCGTTCACCTACTTTAAAATACATTATATCATATATAAGAATAACAAAAAAGAAAAAAGAGATATGTAGACATATCTCTTTATAAACTTTTATTCAATTCCCATTTCTTCTTTAACAGCAGCTTGTGCAGCAGCTAAACGAGCTAATGGTACACGGAATGGAGAACATGAAACATAAGTTAATCCTAATCTATGACAGAATTCAACTGAACTTGCTTCTCCACCATGTTCACCACAGATACCTAATTTGATATCTGGACGAGTTTGACGACCTTTTTCAACAGCAATCTTCATTAATTGTCCAACACCTTCTTGGTCAACTTTAGCAAATGGATCTGATTCGAAGATTTGTTTACTATAGTAATCACTTAAGAACTTAGCAGCATCATCACGGCTGAATCCATAAGTCATTTGAGTTAAGTCATTAGTTCCGAAACTGAAGAATTCAGCATCTTCAGCAATCTTATCAGCAGTTAATGCAGCTCTAGGAATTTCAATCATAGTACCAACTTTGTAGTTTAATTCAACTCCTGCTTCTGCAATAATCTTATCTGCAGTTTCAACAACAACATTCTTAACAAATTTTAATTCTTTTGTATCTCCAATTAATGGAATCATAATTTCTGGTTCAACAGATAAACCTTCTTTATTAACATTGATTGCAGCTTCAATAACAGCTCTTGTTTGCATAGCAGCAATTTCAGGATATGTTACAGCTAAACGACAACCTCTGTGCCCCATCATAGGGTTGAATTCTTTTAATGACTCAACACGAGCTTTTAAAGCTTCAAAAGTCATTCCTAAGCTTTCAGCTAATGGTTTGATTTCTTCATCAGTATGTGGTAAGAATTCATGTAAAGGTGGATCTAAGAAACGAATATTCACTCCATAACCTTCCATAGCTTTAAATAATTGTTCAAAGTCATCTCTTTGGTATGGTAAGATTTTTTCTAATGCTTCTTCTCTAGCTTCTAAAGTTTCAGCAGTAATCATACGTCTAAAGTTAAAGATTCTTTCTTCTTCAAAGAACATATGTTCAGTTCTACATAATCCAATACCTTCTGCCCCAAATGTACGAGCTTGTTTTGCATCTCTTGGAGTATCAGCATTTGTTCTTACTTTTAATTTTCTAGCTTCATCAGCCCATCCCATGAATGTATCGAAGTCTCCTTCAATAATAGGTTCAACAGTTTTAACTTCTTCAGCATAAACATTACCTGTACTTCCATCCAATGACATATAATCACCTTCATGTAATTCTCTTCCATCAGGTAAAGTTAAAACTTTAGCTTCTTCATCAATTTTTAATACACCACATCCAGATACACAACAAGTACCCATACCACGAGCAACAACTGCAGCATGTGAAGTCATACCTCCACGGATAGTTAAGATACCATGAGCAATATTCATACCTTCAATATCTTCTGGAGAAGTTTCAAGACGTACTAATAAAATATCTTGTACTCCATTTTCTTTAGCTGCCATAACATCTTCAGCAGTAAAGTAAATTCTACCAGTAGCAGCACCTGGAGATGCAGCTAATCCAGTTGCAACAACTTTTGCATTTTTTAAACTATCAGCATCAAAATTTGGATGTAATAATTGATCTAATTGTTTAGGTTCAACTTTTAATAAAGCTTCTTCCTTAGTAATCATTCCTTCATTAACTAAATCAACAGCAATTTTTAAAGCAGCAGGTGCTGTTCTTTTTCCATTACGAGTTTATGGCATCATCTGCCTGATGCTCCACAGCGCGAGGGTCGGCCCCCACCTTCTCG
>CAJUOS010000003.1:55133-95899 GCA_910588075.1 uncultured Erysipelotrichaceae bacterium
AATAATTTACCATTTTCAATAGTAAATTCCATATCTTGCATATCTTTATAATGATCTTCAAGAATTTTATTGATTTTTACAAATTGATCATAACATTCTGGCATAACTTCTTTTAAAGTATCAATTGTTTGAGGTGTACGAATACCAGCAACAACGTCTTCACCTTGTGCATTCATTAAGTATTCACCATATAATTTCTTTTCACCAGTAGCAGGGTTTCTTGTGAAAGCAACACCAGTACCAGAAGTTTCACCACGGTTACCATAAACCATTTCTTGAACGTTTACAGCAGTTCCCCAACTTCCTGGGATATCATTTAAACGTCTATAAGTAATAGCACGGTCATTGTTCCAAGATCTAAATACAGCTTTAATAGCTTCCATCATTTGTACTTTTGGATTTTGTGGGAAATCTTCACCAGCATGTTTTTTGTATTCAGCTTTATAGATTTCAACAACTTCCATTAAATCTTCAGCAGTTAAATCAGTGTCAAATTCAACACCTTTTTCTTCTTTAACTTTGTCAAACATTCTTTCAAATGAGCTTTTTGGGAATCCCATAACAACATCAGCAAACATTTGAATAAAACGACGATAGCTGTCATATACAAAACGAGGGTTTTGAGTAACATCAGTAAATCCCTTAGCAACATCATCATTCATACCTAAGTTTAAAACTGTATCCATCATACCAGGCATAGATGCTCTAGCTCCAGATCTAACTGAAACAAGTAATGGATTATGAGCATCCCCCATCTTTTTACCTGTAATTTTTTCAAGTTCAGCAAGTTTTTCATAAACTTGATCTTCAATTTCCTTAGAAATCATTTTTCCATCTTCATAATATTTAGTACAAGCTTCTGTAGTAACAGTAAACCCTTGAGGTACTGGTAAACCAATATTAGTCATTTCAGCTAAGTTAGCACCCTTACCACCAAGTAAGTTACGCATGTCTTTATTTCCTTCACTAAATAGATAGACATATTTTTCCATTTAACGTTTCCTCCTTTTTTCTACTTTTAACATTATACACTATGAATACTCTTACATTCAACATAAAATTATCATTATTTTTCAAAAAAAGAAACAAAACAAATGAATATTCATTCGTTTTGTTTGAATATAACTATTTTTCATAAGAAAATTCTAATTGAACACGTCTTTGCTTTAATTTTTGTTTATGACAATTCTTTACAACTTGTTGACTAACACTATTTTTTATATCTACAAAAGTAAATTTTCTTTTTATATCAATTTCTCCAATATCACTTTTTTTAATCTTTCCATAACGAATTAAAAAATCAATGATATCACTTTTCTTAACTTTATCCATTGTTCCACAATTCATAAAAACACAATCATATTGATGATTAGAAAAATCATCTTTATAATCATATCCTATTCTTTGTTGATAACACATAGAAAGTAATGTTGCCATAACATCATTTTTCATATGGTGAGGAATATCCTTAACAATATCTAAAAAAGCATCAGATTTATTTTTAAGCATTTCTTCTTGAACATCAAATAATAATTCATTCATTTTTTGTTGAAAAATATCTGCATTCTTTGGAACATCTAATTTCTCAATATGACTTTTTGTCTTTTTAATAATCGACATTAATATATTTTTTTCACGTTGAGTTACAATAGAATAAGCAGTTCCTTTTTTATCAGCACGACCAGTTCTACCAATACGATGAATATAAAGTTCATCTTCATGTGGTAATTCATAATTAATAACATGCGAAATATTTTCTACATCTATCCCTCTTGCAGCAACATCTGTCGCAACCAAATATTGAATTTGACCACGCTTAAATCTATTTAAAGTTTGTAATCTTTGATTTTGTGATAAATCTCCATGCATCGCTTCAACATTATAATGTCTTTGTTGCATTAATGCTACAATATCATCAACACTACGTTTAGTACGACAAAATATAATTGTATTTTGCATTTGTCTAGAATCTAAAATACGACATAACACTTCAAATTTATTTTGCGTTGAAGCTTCAAAGTAATATTGTGATACAGTTGAAGCTGTCATACTTTTTGATTTAACTTGAACATGTTGATAATCCTCTTGCATATAAAAACTTGCTATTTTTTTAATATCAGCAGGCATTGTTGCTGAAAATAAAAATGTTTGTTTTGTTTCTGGTGTTTTTTCTAATATATTTTCAATATCTTCTATAAATCCCATATTCAACATTTCATCTGCTTCATCTAACACAAGATATTGAATACCTTCTAATTTTAAAACTTTTCTACGCATTAAATCTTGAACACGTCCAGGTGTTCCTACAATAATATCAGCACCCTTTTTAATCTGTTTGATTTGCTTTTCTATCTCACTTCCACCATAAACACTCACAATAGATAAATTTGTATAATAACCAATACGTTTTAATTCTTCATGAATTTGTAAAGCAAGCTCTCTTGTAGGAGATAAAATTAATCCTTGAACTTGTTTTCCTTGTTTTTTGATTTTTGATAAAAGTACACTTCCAAATGCTAATGTTTTTCCAGTACCTGTTTGAGCTTGTCCAATTATATCCTTTCCATCTAATAATAATGGGATAGCCTTTTCTTGAATAGGTGATGGACTCACATATCCCATCTTTTCAATTCCTTTTAATACTTCTTTTGATAATTCTAATTCATTAAATTTAATTTTCTTCATTTTTTTCCTCTTTCTAGTTATGTGAGTATAACACATTATAAAAGAAAAGTGAAGAACGATTATTCTTCACTACTACAACATTTCTTCAAAATATATGGTCTAACTTGTGAAATAAAATATAAAGATCCTGTTATAAATACAACCCCTTTATGAGAAAATGCTTCATCAATAGCTTTTTTCCAATCTTTTTCAATTTTAACTGGAAATGATTCAGCTAAATGAATAGCACTTTTTGCTCTATAAAAATCAAATTCACAAACAGTAACATCATTTGTAAGTTGTAACAATAATTCTAACATAGCATGTGTATCTTTATCTTTTAAAGCACTAAATATTATTTTAATATCTTTATATTTTTTAGCAGATTGAAAAAAAGCTTCCATTCCTTCTTTATTATGTGCTCCATCAATAATCATTAAAGGATTTTTTCCTACAATTTCAAAACGTCCTGCCCAAATCGCTTCTTTTAAACCATCAATTAATGTTTGTTCATCAAATTGAATATATCCATTTTCTCTCAAATAAAGTAATACCTCTATAGCTAATGCACTATTTTCATTTTGATATCTTGCAGAGGTATTTAAAACAATATGATAACCTCTATAATCAAATGTTACTTGTTGAGCTGTATCATGTACATTTTCAATAGCTTGAACTTGAATAAAAGGACTATGATGCTGTTGACAAATATTTTGAAAAACATGAAGGCAAGATTGTTTTTTTTCTCCTGTTATAAAAGGAATATAATCTTTAATGATTCCTCCCTTTGTTTGTGCAATCTTTTCATATGTATCTCCTAAATATTCTGTATGGTCTAAACCAATATTTGTATTCACAGCAACAATTGGAGAAACAATATTTGTTGCATCAAGTTCGCCACCTAAACCAACTTCAAATATAGCAAAATCAACTTGATGTTTAATAAAAAACATAATTGCTATAAAAACTTCTATTTCAAACATTGATAATTCATATTCTAACCATAATGACATATAACGATTAGCATATAGAATAATTTCATCTTCTTGAATATGTTGATTATTAATACGCATAATCTCTAATCTTGTTTCCAATACTGGAGATGTAAAAGTCGCAACTTGATACCCTTCTTTTTGTAAAACTGATCGTATATAATTGGTTGTTGAACCTTTACCATTTGTTCCACCTATATGAATTGTTTTCAATAGTTTTTGAGGATCACATAAATCATTCATAAATCTTCTAAAATTATCTAAGGCATAAACACGATCTTTTTGGCTAGCAATAAAATCATGGACTTGATCATATGTTGTAAAACGTTGTTCATCAATACTATGATAAATCATAGATATTAATTCTATTCCATGTTTTACTTGTTTTGATTCTATTGGTATAAATCCATTCTTTTGATAAAAGCTTTGTGCTTGTAATGATACATGAACAGTTATATCTCCATACATCAACTGTTTGGCTTTTTCAAGAAGTAATGTTCCAATTCCTTGTCGTTGATAATGACCCTCCACAAATAAACTATGAATATGAGAAAGTTCTTGAATCCCAATGACTCCCACCAATTCATTATCAAAAGCTCCAAGCATCATTAATTTTTTTTCTTTCATTAATGCTAAAATAACTTCATCTTGAAAATAGGATAAAAATTCATCAATCCCTTCTTTAGAAAAAGTATTATCAATATTTTTCATAAATGTTTGTCTTATTAATTGATTAGCACTTGAAATTTCATGTCCTCTTAATATTCTAATTTCCATATATTCTCCTTAAAGAAAAAACAGCGTATGCTGTTTAAATCTTTTCAAAACGATCTACATCAACAACAAATACTGTTGCTCCACCTACTAAAACATCTACCATAATTGGAGTAAAGAATTCTCCCATCTCTGTTGGAGGAACTGTTGGTTCTTTTTCAACACGTTTTTTTGCATGGGTTTTAATAATTTCTAAAGCAGGATCAACCTTATCATCATTTGTCCCAATAAAAAAAGTTGTATTTCCTTTTTTTAGGAAACCTCCAGATGTTGCTAACTTTGTTACAAAGAAACCACCCTCAGTTAAAGCAGTTTGCACATCACTACTATCATCATTATTAACAATCGCAATTATAAGTTTCATAAAAACTACCTCCCTTATAGATATATATTAACACTTTTCATAAATAATTACACGCTTTTTTTATATCATATCACCATGTTGTTTTGGTAAAAAACGTTCTTGATACATTCTTAATACATAACTATCTGTCATTCCAGATAAATAATCACTTACAATAAGTTCTTTAGGAGCAACTTTATAAGAATCAATCATTTTTTTAACATGTAAATCTATTCCATGATTTTCATCTATATCATCAATAAGATCAAGATAAAAAGCATTATATAATTCTTTAACCATGCGTGTTAATTTTTCATTTTCTTTAACTAATGTTGGATGATGATGAATATGAGTTGATAAAAAATCAAAAAGAATTGTTAAAGCATGAAATACTTCATTTGAAAATGATAAATAAGGTTTATCATAACTATGAATAACAATATCTGCTATCAAACGATTAATCATTGCTTTATTATCTTTACCAAGTATACGAACAACTTCATCAGGTAAATCACTTTCTTGAATAATACCTACCTTTATAGCATCTTCAATATCTTTTCCAACATATGAAATCACATCAGATATTCGTACTACACACCCTTCTAATGTCATTGGTACAATCTTCTTTGAATAATCTTTTATATGCCAACAATGATCATATTCTTGCCAAAATTGAGCAATAGTCTTATTTCTTTGAGGTTTATACACTTTTGATAGAATTTCTCCATTATGACATAAAATACCATCTAAAACTTGTAAAGAAACATTATAACCTCTCCCATATCTTTCAATAAATAACAAATGACGTACACTATTAGCATTATGACAAAAATAACCAAAATTTCTTTCTTTTAAACAATCATTAATTGCTTTTTCTCCTACATGTCCATAAGGAGCATGCCCCAAATCATGTCCTAATGCAATAGCTTCAATCAAATCTAAATTCAAATTCAATCCTCTACCTATTTGTCTAGCAATTCTTGAAACCCATTGTACATGTAATGATCTTTTAGTAATATGCACATTACTAAAAAAGGATAATGCTTGAGTTTTATCAACATATCGTGAATAACTTTTTGAATATAATATTCTATCAATATCTTTTTCAAATGGCCATCTTATATCAAAATCCATAGAGGGCTGAATTGTTTTTTTAACTTTAATACACTCACTATTTTTAGTTGCATAAGCTGATAATCTTTCATCAGCAAGCTTTGTTTCTAATAATGTTGTATGAATAATTTTTTCTTCTTTCTCCAAAAAAATCACTTCCTTTGAAATATTTTCTATTTATAGTATAATGCTGTTGGTGATATTATGCAAAAAAAATTAATTTCTTGGTACCAAGAAACTCACAGAGATTTTCCTTGGCGTCAAACTCAAGACCCTTATAAAATATGGATAAGTGAAATTATGCTTCAACAAACAACAACAGAAGCCGTTATTCCATATTATGAACGATTTATTAAAAAATTTCCCACTATTCAACAATTAGCAGAGGCTTCTTTAGAAGATGTTTATAAAATGTGGGAAGGCTTAGGCTATTATCGTAGAGCTAAACACCTTCATGAAACAGCTCAAATTATTATGGATAAATATCATGGAGATTTTCCACAACATTATCAAGATATTCTTTCATTAAAAGGAATTGGACCATATACTGCTGGAGCAATTAGTTCGATTGCTTTTCATCAAGAAACCCCTGCTATTGATGGAAATGTTTTAAGAATTATTTCTAGACAATATTTAATAAAAGATAATATTGCATTAAATAAAACACAAAAGAAAATCACTGAGATTGTTCAAGACTTGCTGATTGGATATGATGCTTCTTCCTTTAATCAAGGTTTAATGGATTTAGGTGCAACTATTTGTCGCCCATTACAACCTCGATGTGAAAAATGTCCTATTCAAGAAAGTTGTCAAGCCTATTTCCATCATCAAGAAAAAGTATTACCCATTCATATCAAAAATATAAAACATAAAGAATGTCATTATATAACAGGTATTATTACATATCAAAATCAATTAATGCTTATTAAAAACAAACAAGGATTGTTAGAAAACCTTTATGGTTTTGTTCAATATGAATTAGAAAGTCCTTATAGTTTTATTGAAGAATTCATGAATGAATACCATCAATCACTTTCTATAATATCTTATATTCAAAATATAAAACATGTTTTTACTCATCGCACTTGGCATATGCATATTTATCATTTTACAGTTGATAAACCATTGAATCATATGTATACACTTGATGAAATAGAAAAACTTCCTTTATCTACTGCTCATCTTAAAGTTCTCAAAGCATATTTAAAAGAAAAAGCCCTTAGTCATTAAAGGCTTTTTTTTCTTCATCATTATCTTCATATCGTTCAATAATTCTTTGAACAACAGGATGTCTTACAACATCTAAAGCTTTTAAATAAACAAAACGTATACCTGAAACATTTTTTAAAATATGCAAAGCACGTTTTAATCCACTCATGACTCCTTTTGGTAAATCTATTTGAGTAATATCTCCTGTTATAATCATTTTTGAATTAAATCCTAATCGTGTTAAAAACATTTTCATTTGTGCATCTGTTGTATTTTGAGCTTCATCTAAAATTACATATGCATCTTCTAAGGTTCTTCCACGCATATATGCTAATGGAGCAATTTCTATAATTCCTTTTTCTATATATCTTTCTGTCTGTTCTGCACCTAACATATCATATAAAGCATCATATAAAGGTCGCAAATAAGGATCAACCTTCTCTTTCAAATCACCAGGTAAAAAGCCTAAACTCTCTCCTGCCTCCACAGCTGGTCTGGTTAAAACAATTCTTTGAACTTCATGATTTTTAAGAGCTTGTACAGCAAAAACAACAGCTAAATAAGTTTTTCCTGTTCCTGCAGGTCCAATAGCAAAAACAACATCATTATGTTTTAATGCTTGATAATATTCTCTTTGTCCTAATGTTTTAGGATAAATCAATTTTCCACTCATGGTACGAGCAATCTTTATCTGATAAAGCTCCTCAATCACATTCAAATCATTTGTTTGTGAAAGTTTTAAAGTATACATCACATCTCTTTTGCTAATTGTTTTTCCTTGTTTAATTAACTTTAATAAAGCTATTAAAACTTCTTTTATTGCCTTTATTTTTTCTTCTGTATCATTTAAAACAATCTCATCTCCACGCATAATGATTTCTGTTTCAAAAGCATTTTCTAATATTTGAATATTTTCTTCTCTATTTCCTATTAATCTTTTGACTTCATCAATTGTATAATTATCTAACTTTATGATTTCCTTCATTAACTTCTCCTTTAATTGCTATGTCTTCTATTAAAGTATAGTGCATTTTCAATATTATTTTACTATGAGTTTTACGCATTTGCAAAACTTTTTCAGTATCAATTTTTGCTTGGACTGGCAAACGACTTCTTATCATTAACAAAAGATGATAAAAAGCTTCCCCTTGATCTTGACCATGATTATTGATTGTTGCTTGATACTGATTAAAAGTATAAGCATAAACATGTCCTTTTACAGGAATAATTTGCGTTTGATTTTGGGTGGAAACAATTGTATTTTCAACAAGAAGATCTCCTTTTTTTACATAATCATTACGTTTTACTTTAATAAGACCACTATCAACATCAAAAGTTGCTATTAAACCATCTTTTTTCGCATATATATTTTGATAATTTTCTTTTTCTAATTGATCTTGTTTTCTTTTTGTATATTCTACATGAAAAACACTACCTTGCTGATAAACATTAATATATTCAACATCATTTTTATATGTTGTTTTTAAATAAAATAAAATCTCATTTAATTTTTCATAACTTTTAAGAGGAGAAAAAACTTGTATTTTTTGTTTCTTTAAATCTGTTATCATTCTTTGATTTACTTTAGGAACTGTTCCTATAATTTGAATATCAAAAATAAAATAAGAACTTATAATAACCGAAACTAAAAAACAAAAAACTCCTAATACATTAAGATATTGTTTAGATAAAAACAAAACATATTTCATAAGTCCTATGGTCTTATGATAGTACAAAGTATATTCAAATGATTGAATGAGAAATCTTTGATATGTAGGTATATAAAAATAACACATATCATCTTGATGTCTTAAATGTAATAATTTAATCTTTTTTACTTTTATAAATTTTAATAAATCAAAACTATAATCTTTTTCTATACTATATAAATCATACCCTATTTTCATCATATTCAATCACTTTCACATGACCATTTAATCTTATTTCTTGATGATCATAATAATATATTTCTATTTCTTCACCTTTAATATTAAGACTATACTGATTCATACGAATACGAAAACAATTTTGATTCATTAATAAAACTTCTTGATAATCTTTGACATATATTTTATCTTTATCAATCAGAAGCATAGACTCACCTCATGATAATATATGAAAAATAAAAAAAAGAAGAACAACGTCTTCTTATCTTTGTTTACCTTTATTTTTTCTAGCAGCTTCTGATTTCATTTTACGTTTTAAACCAGGCTTTACATAAAATTCTCTTTTACGTGCTTCAGCAAGGGTACCTGTTCTAGAAACTTGTCTTTTAAAACGACGTAAAGCATCATCTAATGATTCATTTTCTCTTACTACAGTTTTTGCCATTTTGAACTTCCCCCCTTTACTTATCAAGTACATGCGTAATTATACCTTGATAACAAAATAAAATCAATAGTTTTTATAAATAAACTTTATGAGTTTACTCATTATTCATCAATTTTACGCCTGACGACGTTCCAATTCTTGTTGCTCCAGCATCAATCATCGCCTTTAAGTCTGAAAATTCACGTACTCCGCCACTTGCTTTTACTTGACAATTCTCTTTAACAGTTTCTTTCATTAAGCGTACATCTTGCACAGTTGCTCCACCATGACTAAAGCCAGTTGATGTTTTGACAAATGTTGCATTTGCCTGAATGGCTAATTCACATACTTTCTTTTTTTCTTCATCAGTTAATAAACATGTTTCAATAATCACTTTTACACAGTGTCCTTGAGATACATCAACAACTTGTTTCATTTCCTCATACACAAGTTCCATATTTTTATCTTTTAAAGCACCAATATTAATAACCATATCAATTTCATCAGCACCATGACTAATAGCATTTTTTGTTTCAAAAACTTTTACTTCTGTCGTTGTTGCTCCTAAAGGAAAACCAATAACAGTACATACTTTTACATCAGTTTCTTTTAAATAATCAGCACAATACTTCACCCAACATGGTTGTACACAAACAGAAGCAAAATGATATTGTTTAGCTTCATCACAAAGTTGTTTGACCATTGATAAAGTTGCATCAGGTTTTAATAATGTATGATCTATCCAATGATTATATTTCATTCTCTTTACCTCTTCCAAAAATTTCTTTAATAGCTTTTAAAGCAATATATTTATCACCAGGATAAGGTTGATTTCCTACTGCAGATGCCATATATTGTTCATGACCTTTTCCTAAAATAAGAATAATATCACCTTCATTTGCAATCTCTATGGCTTGTTCAATAGCAATGCGACGATCTTCAATAATAACATGAATAGGCTTTTCAATATATTCTTGAATATCTAAACAGATATCATAAATATCTTCATCTCGGTTATCTTCTGCTGTTAAAATAACTTGATCACAATATTCATTGGCTAACTTTCCAATTTTTTCTCGTTTCTTATAATTCTTTTTACCAGGAGCACCAAAGACAGCAATAATTCGTCCATTTTTCTGTACACTTTTTGCAAATTCAAAAACTTTTTCAAAACTTTTTGCATGTTGACAATAATCAATAATGACATGGAATGGATATGGATGTTTCAAAAGTTCCATTCTTCCATCAACATTTTGAATAAATCCAATAGAAGCTAACACTTGATCAATTGGCATTTCTAATGCAATTAATGAAGCAATAACAGCTAAAATATTAGATATATTGAATCGTCCCAATACAGGTACACTCATATGTCTTAATTCATTATTAATTTGTAAATCAAATTCACTATGATCAATAAACAATTGAATATTTTTAGCCATAATATTAGCTTGATGATCAATACCATAAGTTAAAATATGACAACGTACAGAATCTTTTATAAAATGACAAAATTTAACTTCATCATTATTTAAAATAGCATACCCTTTTTCATCAACCAAAGAAAAAAGTTTAGCTTTAGATGCCATTAAATGCTCCATAGTTCCATGAAAATCTAAATGTTCTTCATAAACATTTGTGAAAATAGCAATATCAAAATGTAATCCATCAACACGTTTTAAAGCTAATCCATGACTAGAAACTTCTAATGTTACACCTTTGACTTGTCTTCTTACCATCTCATTTAAATGTCTTTGTAAGAAAATAGTTTCAGGTGTTGTATAAGGGCTTTGTTCTACGATACCAGCATATTCAATACTATTTGTTCCAATATAACCCATTTTTAAATAATGTGATAAAACTTCTTTTATCATTAAAGCAACAACAGTCTTTCCACTTGAACCTGTTACTCCCATCATTGTCATTTTATAACTTGGTTGATCATAAAAAAGATCTGCTACACGATTTAATTCATCCAAAACATTATCAACCTTAATATATAAAACTTTATTATGTTTATATGTTAATGGTTTTGAATAAACAATACATTTAGCTCCTTGAAAAACAGCATCTTCAATATATTTATGTCCATCTACACTTAGCCCATCTACACAAAAGAAAACAGAGTCTTTAGCTACATAACGAGAATCACTATGTATAGAAACAACTTTAAAATCTTCTTTGACATCAAATAATTCATTAATTCTCTTCATGATCTACACATCCTATCAAATCCACCCCATCTTGTGAGATGATATTCACATGATAAATCTTTCCTACTGCTGAATCTGGTAAATCTACATGAACCTTTAAATAATTAGAAGCATGTCCAACCATATAATTCCCTTGTCTTTCTTCTATTAATACTTCTAAAGTTTTTCCAATTTGCCATGAAGCAAATTCACTTTGAAGTTTTGTAGATAAATCTAATAATTGTTTCACTCTCTCTTTTTTAACAATCCCATCCACTTGGTTATCCATTTTCGCAGCTGGAGTTCCTTTTCTTTTTGAATATGGAAAAACATGTAATTGATTGAAATGCATGTCTTTTATCCAATGATATGTTTGTTGAAATTCTTCTTCTGTTTCACCTGGGAAACCAGTTAAAACATCTGTTGTAACAGAAAGTGTTGGTAATTTTTCTTTTAGTTCCTTTAATTTATCAGCAAACTCTTGGGTTGTATAATGTCTATTCATTCTCTTTAATGTTGTATCACAACCTGCTTGAATAGGAATATGTAAATGATCAACAATAATAGGAGAAGTAGCAATTAAATCAATGATTTCATGAGTTACTTGACTCATTTCAATTGATGATATACGTAATCTTTTTAATCCTTTCACTTTGGTTGTTAAATCTACAAGAAGATCATAAAAAGAATAATTATCAAAATCTTGTCCATATCCAGCAGTATGAATTCCAGTTAATACAATTTCTACAAAACCATGATCAACTAATGATTGAGCTTGTTTTAAAACACTTTGTGGATCTCGTGAACGTACTCTACCCCTTGCATAAGGAATGATACAATATGTACAAAAATTATTACATCCATCTTGAATTTTTAAAAAAGCTCTTGTATTTTTAGTAAAACTATCTATATCTAAATCTTCAAAATGATTTAAACGCATAACATCAGCAACCTTAACAATTTGTTGATGAGTTTGTTGAAATTCTTCAATAAGTTCAACAATCTGCTGACGAAATTGTGTCCCTAAAACAATACTCACCCCTTCAATTTTTCTCACTTCATCACTTGCAACTTGACTATAACAACCAACTACACAAATAATCGCTTGAGGATTTTGACGGATTGCTTTACGTATCATTTGACGTGATTTTGAATCTCCTGTGTTAGTTACAGTACATGTATTAATAACATAAACATCTGCTTTTTCTTTAAAATCAACCTCTTGATAAGATGCTTGAGTTAATAATTTTAACATTGCTTCAGATTCATAAGTATTGACTTTACAACCTAAAGTTAAAAATGCAACAGTTTTCATAAGTTTCCTTTCTATTTATACTTCTTCAAAACTTTTTTATAAGTTTTTTCACAAATTAAATTTTTTTCTTTCATAAATTCTAAACATTCTTGATATAAATATGTTTCTATATAATATGCAATTTTTCGAACATCTTCTATATCAACAAAACCTTGACTTGCTTTATCTTTAATCATGACATGATTTAATAATTGTCCATCTTCTTTTTTATAAATATAAATTATTTTTAATGGATCAAAATAAAAACAAAGATGTCTTTCATCTTCATAAACATTTTGTAATGAAGAAAAATCTGTACGATAAATATCAGCACCATATAATTGTACTGGTGTATCTATCTTTATTTTATAATTTTTTACATAATCTTTATGTTGTTTGAGCATTAATAATTGATAATCACTTGTATATCGTTTATTTACAAATGGTTCTAAATAAGGAACATAAATTTCTGTTTCGCTTTTTTCATCATAAAAATGTGGAAATTCTTTTAATATTGGTTGAATATCATTATTAAACATTTTTCTTTTTTCATCATAATTTAAATAATCTAATAAATCATAATGTTGTGCTAAAAACATTTCATATGTATTTTCAATACGATTTTGCGTTAATAAACCTTTATATATAATTTCATATTGAAAAAGATCAAATTCATTTTTAATTTTAACTTTTAATCCTTTTGTTTCTATAAAATATTTCACTTCTTCTATACGTTCATATAAATCTGTTTTTTGAACAGGTATTTTATCTCCAAATTTATTTAAAGTTTCTATAAAACCCATTATTACATCAACTCCCTACTATAACCAATAACACTTAACATATAAAGTGGAGCAGTTTCGCTTCTTAAAATTCTTTTTCCCAAAGAACACTCTTGAATACCTAATGTTTTCATAAAATCAATTTCACTTTGTTCAAAACCACCCTCAGGTCCAACAATAATCGTTATTGTTTGATAGTTTTGATGAAGTGCTTGATAAAATGCTTTATGTTCATTTTGTTTGCTCATTTCTTCATAAGCAACTAAATTTACATCTGATAGATAATTTGATATATCTTGAATCTTTATCAATGATGTTAATTCTGGAATCATTTGACGATAAGATTGTTCACTTGCTTCTTTTAAAATGCGTAGATATCGTTCTTGTTTTTTTTGAAAAGCATCTTGATTCGTTTTAATAATACTTCTTTTTGATAAAAAAGGAACTATTCTTTTTACTCCTAATTCAGTTGCTTTTTGTAAAACGAATTCAAATTTATCATTTTTAGGTAACCCATAAATCAATGTAACATCTACATCTAATTCATGATTTTCAATTATTTCTTTTTCTTGATGCAAAAGACCTTGATCTATATCTATAATTTCATAAATATATGTATGGTGATTAGGAAGAATACATATCACTTGATCACCATTATGATAACGCATTACTTTCTTCATATGTTTATGATTATATGTATCAATATGTATATCTAAACCTTGAATACAACTTTCTTCAATAAAATATCTTTGCATCTTTATCCCTCCTTTCGCTATTCTATCACATTTATATGAATATAAAAAGAATAGTATTAGAAAATCTTTTAAAAAGAAAAAGACACTCTTATAAGAGTATCTTTAATAACTTATCATTTTATATGATATAATTATTGTTCCTTTTTTCTTAAATACATATACATACTAATAGCACATATTGTTAAAATAATATATGGAGCAATCATAGTCATATCACTAGTTTTTACATTCTTTGTATTATTTTGAGAATTTGGTCTTTGTGTTGTATTAATCTCATCACCTAAAACATCACTGTTTATTTGATCATTTGGAATTGTTGGAGTGATAATTGGTTGTTGAGGTTTTTCTGGTACATTAGGATTTGTTGGTTTCTTCTTTAATTCTTTTATTGTCCTTTGGAGTTCAAGATACATTTTATCAATTTTTTCTTGATCTGATGATATTAAGACTTCTTCCGCTTTTTGAAGAACCGTTTTTAATTCCTTCACACTCTTTTCCTCATAGAAAGACATATCCATTGTTTTCACTTGATTCATTAAATCTTTTAATAATCTACTTTCTATATTCACTAAACCATTTATTGCTTTATTCATCTCTTGTAATGCCTTATTCACTTCATCATCTGTTGCATTTTGATTATTAATAACCTTTTTGGCTTTCTCAATTGCCTTATCTAGTTTTTCTAAACTATTACTTGTATAATCAAACCTGTTTATTTTTTCACCTCTTTGTACTGCTTTTTTAAGTTGAGTATTATCTGCTCTAGATATTAACAAGTGATATGCTTGTTGTACCCTTGTTATAATTTCTTCCACTTCTTCTATTGTAGCATTATCATCTGGCATATGATTTTCTACTTCTTGAATAACATTTTTAAATTCTTTTACACTTAATGGTGTATATAATTCTTCTTGAATATTTTTAGCTATTTTCAAAATATTGTCTAATTCTGTTTTATCCACTTTTTTCACAAGACTATTTAATACAGTATTTAATTTATCAATAGCTGCTTCTACTTGTGCATTTGTAGCATTAGCATCCTTATAAACTTTCTCTATGTCAGTAAGAATTCTTTCTAAATTCTCTATACTATTTGGTGTATAAAGAGTTTTATTAATATTTTTTGCAGTATCTATTCCTTCTTTTAGTGCTGTTTTATCTGCTTTTTTAACAAGTTGTTGATATACTATCTGAAGTTTTTCCTCTGTTGCTTGAACAACTTCTAACGTTGCATTATGATTATCTAAAATATCTTTTGTTTCTTTTAATATTTTATTAAATAAATCTAAACTATTTGGTGTATATAAATTCTGATTAATCATATAATATTCATCATAAAGTTTTTGTAAATTTTCTTTTAATGCTTTTCCATAAACTTCAAATTCATATAAAGAGTATCCCCATTGAGTTGCTTTTTCTACTCCTTGCATTTTGACATAACGAACTAACTGCTTATCAAAAATAATATTATCTATACCACCATCACTACTATCTTCATTAAAAATTTCAAAATAAGTTTTATCATCTAACGATCCTAAAATCTTATATTTCTTTCCATACGCAGTTTCCCAGTTAAAAATAACTTGATTTATATAATAAGAATCACCTAAATCTATTGTTATGTATTCATTGTTATTATTATGTGAAGCCCATCTTGTTTTTATATTACCATCAACAACATTTTCTTCACTAACATCATTTGCTGCCTTGCTTGAAGCTTTTACAACTTTATTGATTGCAATATTTTCTAAATCTTGATTTGTAATTGTAACAATTAACTCACCTGTAACTCCACTACCATCATTTGCAGTAGCTACAACTTTCACTTGTCCATTTTGTTTTGCAGTTAATTTTCCATTTTTTGAAATACTTGCAAGTGTTGTTTCACTTCCATCTATATCATATACATTCCATGTTACTGATTTGTCTGTTGTATTTTCTGGTAATATTGATACCCTCATTTGAACTTCTTGTTTAACATAAATCATTGTATCATCTTTTATTCCAGATAGAATAGTTATTGATTCTGGAGGTATTTTTGTAATACTATCACCATAAACTTCAAATTCCCATAAAGAGATTCCATAATCAGTTGCTCTCTTTGTACTTTGTAACCTTACATAACGAGCATTCTGAGATTCAAAAACAATTTCTTCAATATTACCTTGTCCATTATTTGTTTGATATAAATCATAAAATTCTTTATTATCTAATGAACCTTGAATTTTATATCCACTTGCATAAGATGCTTCCCAATACAATACAACTTTATTCACATCATAAATATCACCTAAATCTACTGTTATCCATCCATCATCAATACGATCTCCTAAAGCCCATCTTGTTTCTATATTTCCATCTACTGCATCTTCTTTAGGATTTGCACCTTCAGCAGCCTTTACATAAGTAACTTTATTTAAGGCAAGGTTTTCTTTATCTTGATTTTCAATTGTAATCATTTTTTCCCCTACAATAGAACTTCCATCTACTGCTTTAGCTACAACTTTAACAACCCCATTTTGATAAGGAATTAATTTTCCAGTTGAAGTTATTTCTGCTTTCGTTGTTTCTGTTCCATCTTCATTATAAACAAACCACTCTACTCTTTTATCAGTAGCAATTTCTGGTAAAACTTGTGCATTCATTTGTAATGGCTTATTTTTAGTTATAATTTTATCTGAAGAAGATGATAATGTAATGAATGAGACTTCTTGAGAAATATTATAATTTCCATAAATATCAAACTCATATAATGAACATCCATACCTAGATTTCTCATTAGCATAAATACGAACATACCTTCCTTGTTGTTCCTCTTGTAATTCAAATCTAACAACTTTTTTTGTATTTCCTTCATCATTAACAGATGCTATTGTTCTCCAATTTTGTGCATCATCAGATACTTGAATTTCATATTTTGGAGGTCTAGCATCCTCCCAATTTAATATAATAAGATTAATATTGGCTTGAGCTTCTAAATCTACATAAATCCACGGATGTTGCTCACCAGCATTAGCAATCCAACGTGTTGTTATATCTCCATCTACTGCTAGATTTCCACCATGCTTATCATTAATTGAAGAAACTTGAGTTTGTTTTCCTTGTGAAAGACTTGCAAGAGTTTGTCCAGTTATTTCAACTCTTTTTTCACCAACAACACCACTACCATCTATTGAAGAAGCCTTAACTTTTATGACTCCATTCTTTTTAACATTGACAATACCTTCATTAGTAATTGTTGCTTTATCTGTTGGATTTCCATTCTCATCTGTTATTGACCAAATAATTCGTGAATCCATAAGATTATTATTTGGTGATAAAATGGCTTGATAAGATGTTTTTTGTCCTCGTTGTGTTATTTTATCCAATCCTTCAATTGTTATATTTGTAATAATTTCTGTTCCAGGATTATCCAAAATTTCTGCATCAGAATGTGAAACAAGAATACCATTTATATATGTTGTTCCATTATCTTGATATTCAACTGTACTATTTGGATCAGTTAAAACAATAACTTTTGCACTATCAGCTAATATTTTTATTTTTTGTTTTCCTGTTACATTTTTTGCTAAATACATTCCTGTAACTGAATCATATAAATCATAATATTGACTACCTAAATCAATTTCTACTTCTTTACTTTCCATATATGGATTGTAATAAAGATATGTTTGATACATATCATTTTGATAATAATCTGTTTTATTACAATCTAATTTTAAGATACCCTCAACATTTGTTTCTTCTATTAAAGAGCCTAGGTAACCAGTATAAACCCCACCGTATAATCCAAAGTTAGTTGTATTTGCACCTGCTTTCCATCCTGTTGTTGCATTTTGTTTCGCATCACCTGTTCCAAAGAAATTTTGACCATTACTATTCTTTCTTAAAGATTCATAAGCCATTACATCTCCTTCAATCTTTCCTATATATTCACCATCTGTTTGATGCTCTTCGCTCCACTCAGTTGGTAAAAAATATCGAGATGCATTGACAATATTAATTGCCCATTTACCTGCCATTCTTGCATAACTTGGATCATATTTTGCAGCAGGTAAAATAGAAGTCATAGGATATATAGAATTGAAAAAATAACAATATCCATTTCCTGGTTCTCCTGTCATCCCATAAACATCTATACCATCTTGAGTATAATTAACTCCACCCCAATTTCTTACAGAACTACTTGAAGGTGTTGTAATCCACTCAATATATTTTGTTGTATTATAGTTTGTTCCTTGTTCTGCATTCATCATTGTAGATAAATAAACTGCATCAATTAACATATTTTCATAATATGGATTATCACTTAAACTATCTAAATAATCCATACAAGTTTTTGCATATTCTAAATATTTCTGTGCTTTTTCAGGTTTTGTATCCTTAAATATTTTATAAGCATAATATAAAATATTTGCTGTTCCTACTGCACTATCTGGTTGTCTCCAACGACTAGGATTTAATGGCTCCATATGTTCAAAATCAAAGCATTGAATTCTAAATTTATCTTCTGTTGCCATTAATATATCAACCATTTTAACCATTTGATCTGCAACTGTTTCTTGTAAATATAATATATCATCTTTACGCCACTCTGGATTTAAATATGCTAATCTAAAGAAATTCTGATTGGCTATTAATAAATACCAAAAATCTCCATAAGCATTAGAAACATGTTCCATATTTTGTAATCGACTTTGAGATCCATTAGGTACATTGGTAAAAACATTCCCTTTTTCACCAGTCCAAAAATATTTGAGAGCATTATCTAAATATGTATTGATTTCATATCCATCTTCAATAGTATTTTTACCTTTCAATTGTTCTGGTAATTCCACATCCATATCAATTCCCATTAAAGATGCTGCAATCAATGCACTTACTATTGCTATAGATTCTTGATCATCCTCACCATCATGCCCATTTGCATTTGTAATAGGTCTATCTTCTCCATAAAATGCAGGAATCATATATCCCCCATATTTATCATCTCTATAAATAGTAGAATAATCTCTTCCTTCTTTAACAGAAAATTCTGTCTTTTTATCAAAATTAGTTGCTGTATAATCGAAAATAAAATTATGTAAATCTTTTCCTCTTTGTAACCAGTTCATTAATTTATAATGACTTGGTAAATTTGGCATATTTTCAATAGTACTTATACTTTGTTGTTTTAGATTTCTACCTTCTACTTCTTTAGCATGAACAATATTTATTTGCCCTAATATTATAAAGCAAGATAAAAATCCTAAAAACACTCTTTTTTTCATTTTCATAAACTTCCCTCCTTCATATAAGATTATGATATAAATAATACATAAAAAAAATACATATTTACTTGAAAAACGACATATTTTACTTTAATTATCATATGTTTTTTTGATTTTATAGATAGTTCATTTATGAGGTGATATAATGCTTAAAGGAGGTTTGCTCACATGAATAATAAAGTTACTATGAAAGATATTGCTGATAAACTTCATATTTCCATTAATGCTGTTTCTCTTGCTTTGAATGATAAAGAAGGCGTTTCACAAAATTTAAGAATTCAAATATTAGAAGCGGCAGTAGAAATGAATTATCCTTTAAAAAAACTCAATTCTAAAATAACATTAAAAAATAAAACAATAACAGTTATGATTGAAGAAAAAAAGAAGAATGATACATATTATTATCTTGATATTCTTTCACACATAGAAAAAGAAGCTTCATTATTTGGATATAGAATACTTATTGAATATTATCACTATCATAACTTTAGTGTTCCTAAATGTATCCAAGATTATCATGTTGCAGGTGTTATCATCCTTGGTAAAGTTAATGATGAAATGATTTATTCATTACGTTTATACATAGAATATATTTTATGTGTCAATCATTCTGTTCCATATATGAATATAGATAATATTTCTACAAATGATTTTCTTGGTGGTTATTTAGCATGTGAATACCTTATTAAAAAAGGATATAAATCTATTGGATTTATTGGGGAAATTGAAAGTTCTAAAAATTTCAAAAAAAGATATCAAGGTTATAGGCAATGTATGATAAATTATTTTCATCCTAAAAAGAGTGAATTTATTACTTTAACGAAAGGAATAGAGAAAGCTGTTTTAAAAAATGATTATCGTTATATCCAAAAAATGTTATTAACATATTGGCGTATGCCAGAAGCTTTTATTTGTGTTAATGATCGTAATGCTACAACAGTTATTAAAGCTTTACAATATAATGGTTACAAAATACCTCAAGATATTAAAGTTATTGGTTTTGATAATATGGAATTATCTTCAAAAATAAAACCTACATTAAGTTCATTAGAAGTGAGTAGACAAATTATTGCTAAAAAAGCAGTACGTCGAATGCACGAAATTATTCATGATTATACAGTTCCTGAAACCATTCAACTCTCTCCTCAAATTATTGAAAGAGAATCTACACAATAAAAAAAGAACAATGCTTATTAAGGAAACATTGTTCTTATTTCTATGCAATTTATAATATAACAATTTTAAATAAATGTTCTTGATAGTCTATTTCAATAGATTGTCCTTTTTGAATAGAACCTTGAATAAGTTCTTTCGCTATTAAAGTTTCTATATGACTTTGAATAAATCTTTTTAGTGGTCTTGCTCCAAAAGTTGGATCAAAACCTTCTTTTGCAATTTCTTCTTTTGCTCTTTGATTGACTGTAATAGAAATCTTTTGTTCTTGTAATCTTTGAGCTAATTGAGAAATAAATTTATCAATAATTTGATAAACAACTTGATGATCTAATGAATTAAACATAACTGTTTCATCAATACGATTTAAAAATTCAGGTTTAAAATGTTGTTTTAATTCATTCTCTACCAAAAGTCTCGTTTCTTCATTATTCCCTTGTAATAAATATTGAGAACCAATATTAGATGTCATAATAATGATTGTATTTTTAAAACTAATAACATTTCCTTTAGAATCTGTTATACGTCCATCATCTAAAACTTGTAACAAAATATTGAAAACTTCTGGATGAGCTTTTTCAATTTCATCTAATAAAACAATACTATAAGGTGCTCTTCTTACTGCTTCGCTTAACTGTCCACCTTCTTCATATCCTACATATCCTGGAGGTGCTCCTAGTAAACGTGAAACACTAAATTTCTCCATATACTCACTCATATCAATACGTACAATATTTTTTTCACTATCAAACAATTGTTCAGCTAAACTTTTAGCAACTTCTGTTTTTCCTACACCTGTTGGTCCTAAAAATAAGAAGGATCCAATTGGTCTATTTTCATCATTAATACCTGCACGTGATCTTAAAATCGCATCACTTACTTTTTCAATGGCTTCATCTTGTCCAATGACTCTTTGTTTTAAAATTTCATTTAAATGTAATAGTTTTTCTCGTTCTGATTCCATTAATTTATTCATTGGAATACCAGTCCATCTTGCAATCACTTCACTGATTGTATCAACTGTAACTTTTTCTTGAAGTAAAGCATCTTCTGATTCTTTTGATTGAAAGGCTGTAATTTCTTTATGAATTTGAGGTAATGTTTCATACTTAATTTTAGAAGCTTCTTCAAGATTTCCTTCTGTTTCATATTTATCTTTTAATGCTTCTAATTTTACTTTTTGATCTTTTAAATCTTTGATATGATCTAATGCTTTCTTTTCTTCTTTCCATTGATCTCTAAGTCCTATCATCTTTTCATCTAAAGAAGCAATACGCCCTTTTATTTCATTTAAACGTTTTTCATTATCATCATTTTGATCTTCTTTTTCAATTGAAATACGTTCCATCTCAAGACGATTTTTTTCTCTTGTTATAACATCTAATTCTTCAGGTAAAGAATCAATTTCCATACGTACTGATGCACAAGCTTCGTCTATAAGATCAATCGCTTTATCAGGCAAAAAACGATCTGTAATATAACGTTGAGACATATGAACAGCGCCTACAATAGCTGTATCAGTAATTTGAACGCCATGATGTGATTCAAAACTATCTTTCAATCCTCTTAATATAGCAATTGTATCATCTGTATCTGGTTCATTAACTTGAACCTTTTGAAAACGTCTTTCTAAAGCAGCGTCTTTTTCAATATACATACGATATTCATCTAAAGTTGTCGCTCCAATACAATGAAGTTCTCCTCTTGCTAACATAGGTTTTAATAAATTAGCAGCATCCATTGCTCCATCTGTTTTTCCTGCTCCAACCAATTGATGAATTTCATCTATAAATAAAATAATATTTCCTTCAGATTTTTTAATCTCATTTAAAACAGCTTTCAGTCTTTCTTCAAATTCACCACGATATTTCGCTCCTGCAACCAAAGCGCCTAAATCAAGCTCATATAATATTTTATTCTTTAAACTCACAGGAACATCATTTTTAAAAATACGCCAAGCTAATCCTTCAACAATAGCTGTTTTTCCAACACCTGGTTCTCCTATTAAAATAGGATTATTCTTTGTTTTACGTGATAAAATTTGTACAACTCTTCTAATTTCTTCATCACGTCCAATAACAGGATCTAATTTACCATCTTTTACATCTTGTATTAAATCACGACCATATTTTGTTAAAACTTCATATTGATTTTCAGGATTTGGATTATCAACCATATTGCCACCTCGCATTTCTTTAATAATATTTTCTAATTGTTTTTTATTCAATTGAAATCTTTGAATAAGTTCTTTAATAAATGTTATATCAACTTCGAATAATGCCATTAAAAAATGTTCAACACTTAAATAGTCATCTTTATATTGAGTCATTATATTTTGTGCTTTCATCAATAATTGATTCAAATCATAAGATATTCTTACTTGACTTTCATCAATTTGACTTAATGTTGGTTTTTGCTTTCTCTTATCTTCTAAATAAGCTATCATCATTCTTATATCTACATTTGCTTTCATAAATGCCCGATATAAAATTCCTTGAGGATTCTCTAATAAAGCGAGTAACATGTCTTCTACATCAGCAACCTGTCTATTCATTGTTATAACACTTTGAAAAGCTTTTTGAATAGCTTCTTGCATTGCTGTTGTCCACTTCTCTATATTCATTTCTATCACTCCTTTTTAGCACTCTTTTTATTTAAGTGCTAAATATAGTATAACACTTTTTTTAGCACTGTCAATATTAAAGTGCTAAAAAATAAAAAGGTAATCAATGATTACCTATATAGATTGAATAAAAAATAATGATTCTGTCGTTTCAATAATAGCTCTATCATTTTGCATTTGATTAGAAACGCATAAAGGATCTGTTCTTTTTAAAGTATAATGTTCTAATGGATAATGACAATCCTTTAAAGAAATGATACTCTCATCTAAAGCAAAAACAGAAAAATATGAGTATCCATCTTTATCAATAATATGTTTCCCAGCTTGTAAAACTTGAATTTTATTCCATTGATCATAAATAACAATATGCTTATCTTGATATTGTTCTAATAAACACATAACCGCCATAAAATGATCCATACGTCCTTGTGTTACACCATATATATCAACTTCATCATATCCCTTAGAAAATACATATTGTAAAGCCAAAGCTGTATCTGTATCATCTTTAATAGATGAATATCTTTGAATATCTAAATCCGTTAATAATTCTTCATGAGATAACGAATCCATATCACCGATAGCCAATAAAGGTTGAATACCTTGTTGAAGTAAAAATTCAACTCCTTTATCAACAGCAATATACTCAATATTTTTATCATGAACAGGACCAGCATAAAAACCACAATATAATCCTATTTTCATTTTAAAGAATCAATCGCTTTCTTACGATTTTCAGCATTAAAAATATAACTTCCTGCTACTAAAATATCAACACCAGCTTCTTTACATAATAAACCAGTTTGTTCATTAATACCACCATCAACTTCAACAAGAAAATCATATTTCTCTTTAAGTTTAGAAAGTTCTTGAATTTTATCAACAGCTCCAGTTTGAAAAGATTGTCCTCCAAAACCAGGTTCAACACTCATAACCAATACAAGATCAACATCTTTTAAATATTTTTCAATCTCAGATACTGGTGTTTGAGGTTTTATACTCATTCCTACATCAACATGATGTTGTCGAATCATTTGAATTAATTCTCTTGTTTCTTCCTCATTCTCCATAGCTTCAATATGAAAAGTAATTAAAGATGCATGAGCATTTATGAATTCTTTAACATATTGACGAGGATGACTAATCATTAAATGAACATCTAAATATAAATCACTCACTTGAGATACATCATTAAGAATACTATATCCAAATGAAATATTGGGAACAAAATGTCCATCCATAACATCATAATGAATCCAATCTGCTCCAGCATCTCGAATAGAATCTAAGTCTTTTTTTAATTCAGCAAAATTAGCTGATAAAACTGATGGTGCTACTTTAACCATATCTTCTCTCCTTTTGTTCTTTAACTTCCTTTAAAAACATTAAATAATGCTCATATCTTTCTTTGGTTATTATATTATCCTTTACAGCTTGCTTAATAGCACATGATGGTTCACTATCATGAAGACAACCTCTAAACTTACATGAAGCAGATAATGTATAAAAATCATGATATGCTTGAGCCAATTCAACTGGCTCCATCGACAATTCTAATGAAGAAAACCCTGGTGTATCTGCAACATATCCATCATACATCTTTAATAATTCAACATGTCTTGTTGTATGTTTTCCTCTTCCCAAAGCTTTAGAAATTTGATTTGTATTAATATTCAAATGGATATCTAAAGCATTTAATAAACTTGATTTTCCAACTCCACTTTGTCCTGTAATCACTGTTATTTTATTCTTAAATACTTTTTGTATATCATTTAATCCCTTTTTTTCTTTTGAACTAAAATAATATACTTGATATCCTGCTTCAATATATGGTTGCATCACACTTTGAATTTCTGAAAAATCAATAAGATCTATTTTAGAAATACAAATAATAGGTTGAATATTTAAATGTTCTATAAGAATTAAAAATCGATCTAATAACAATGTATTCATATCTGGTTCTTTAGCAGAAAAAACAAGCAAAGCTTGATCTATATTACATATAGGTGGTCTTACCAACTCATTCTTTCTATCTAATAAAGTCAATATATATCCTTCATTATTATTCTCTATTGAAAATTCACAATAGTCTCCAACAAGTGGTTTCTGATCATTTTTTCTAAATTTACCTCTTGCTCTACATTGAAAAATCTTACCGTGACTTTCAACATAATAAAATCCTGATAAAGCTTTTACAATTTGTCCTTTTTGCATTCACTTACCTCTTTTAGTCATTATCATCATCTTGATTATCCCCATTATTATGATTAGGATTATTATTTGATGGAGTATCTGGTGTTGGTGGTTCAGGCTCCTGAGGTATCTCAGGTTTATGATCATAATATCCTAAAACAATCGTTGTACCTTTTTTTGTAATGACTCTTTTATATGGTATAGACTGTGTTATAACAACATTAATCTCCATGGCTCTAATTTCTTCAGCTGTTGTAGGTGGTGTTAATTTCTTTAATTCAACATTAAACCCTAATTCCTCTAAATCACTCTTAGCTTGATCAATTGATAATTTCAAAAGATTAGGAACTTCTTGTGAATACCCTTTAGAAACTGTAAGTGTAATAACAGTTGTTTTGATTTCATTAGGATCAATCTTATCTCCTGATAAAAGGGATTGTTCTAATATAACACCTTTATCTTCATCACTTACCTCTTCAATTTTTTTAATATTCTTAGATTCAAAACCTAACTCAATTAATTCTTTTTCTATTTCACTATATTTTTTACCAACATAATCATCAATAACAATATATTTTCCTGTTGAAATCGTTAAAGTTACTTCTATTCCTTTTTGTACTGCAGTATCTCGCATTGGATCAGAAGCTGTTACTTTCCCTGTCTCATATTCATCACTAACTTCTTCCTTAAATTCAGTATTGACTTTTAAACCTTGTGATTCCAAGAAAACAATAGCTTGTTGCTTTTCCATTCCAACAACATCAGGCATTCTAAAATTATCAACAGGTTTTAAGAAAATAAAATAAATAACTGCAAATAAAACTAAACAACTTGCAATAATACCACTAATAATACCTATTCTTTTTTTATTTAATGGTTTCTTTTCTTCAGCAGGCTCTTCTTCAATAGAAACAACTGATTCTTTTTTTGTAAAGAAATCTTTATCATTAGCAACAATTGTTGTTGTATCTTCAGATTCTTGATAGTTAAATGTGAGTTTTTCTTCATTTTCTTTTGTTAGACATACTAATAAATCTTCATACATCTCACTTGCACTTTGATAACGTTCTTTTATATTCTTTGCAGTTGCTTTAATAATAATATTTTCAACCGATTGAGGTATAGATGGATTAAACTGACGAACAGATGGAATTTCATCACGCATATGTTTTAAAGCTATATTCACTGGTGATTCCCCATTAAAAGGAACATCACCTCTTAACAATTCATAAAAAACAATACCTAAAGCATAAATATCACTTTGTACAGTTGCTTTTTCTCCACGTGCTACTTCTGGAGCTAAATAATGAAGTGATCCCATAATTGTATCCGTTTGTGTAACTTGTGATAAAGATTGAATAGATGCAATTCCAAAATCACCAATTTTAACAACACCACTATCAGTAACCATAATATTTTGTGGTTTTAAATCTCTATGCACAATTCCCATAGAATGTGCCTTAGCAGTTGCACTAGCAACTTGTTTCATGACATCAATAGCTTCAACATAATGAAGTGCTCCACGTTTATAAATTAATTCCTTCAATGTTTGTCCAGGAACATACTCCATAACAATATAATAATCGTCGCCTTCTTCTCCAACATCATAAATCTCAACTATATTTTTATGTGTTAATGCTGCAGCTGCACTTGCTTCTCTATGAAAACGAGTAACATAAACTGGATCTCCAGTTAATGAAGAACGCATAATTTTCACAGCAACTGTTCTTTGTAAAATTTTATCATATGCCAGATAAACATCTGCCATACCACCTTGTCCAATTGATTCTTTTAATACATAACGTCCAGCAATAATTTTATTTATCTGACTCATTATTGACAACTCCTTTATCCCACATTAATATTATTCCTATATTGTCTCTACCACCAAAAATATTTGCCATTTCCATTAAATGAGACCCTTTTTCATTTAAAGTTTTATATTGATCTAAAACTTCAATAATTTGTTCATCAAATAAAGAATTATACAAGCCATCTGAACACAATAATATAATTCCATTTCCAATCATTTGTTTATAAAAAGATATTTTTAAAACTTCACTAACTCCTACTGCTTGAAGTAATATATTTTTTTGTGGATGAAATTGTGCTTCATCTAAAGAAATAGAACCAGATTCAACCAACGCATTAACCAATGTATCATCCTTTGTCAATTGAATTAATTGGTGATTATCAAAGAAATAAGCTCGTGAATCACCAACATGTGAAATATAAACATATCCATCTTTAAATAAAGCTAAAACAACTGTTGTTCCCATTCCTTCAAGCTCTTTATCTAAATGACTTTTTTCTTGAAGAAATTGGTTCGCATGATAAATCACTTCACTCATCCATGTTTGAATTTCTTCTTCACTTTTAAATTCATCATGAAGCTGATAAAATTTGATAATATCTTGACAAGCTAATGATGAAGCTATTTCACCAGCATTATGCCCTCCCATTCCATCACAAAGAACAGCTAAACACTCATGCTCATTCTTTTTATGATATAGAACATAATCTTGGTTCACTTCTCTTACATTTCCTATATCAGTTTGTGCGACTATTTCCATTTTCTGATTCACCTACTTTCTTAGCACGTAATTGTCCACATGCTCCATCTATATCTCTTCCATGTTCTTTTCTTTTTGTAACATTAATTTTTAATCTTAATAACTCATTTTTAAACGCTTCAACATCTTGTAATGATGATTGTTGGTATCCATGTTCATCCACAGCATTATATGGGATTAAGTTGACATATGCATTTAATCCTTTAACATAATGTGCTAATTGCCTTGCATGTATAAGTTGATCATTAACTCCTTTAAGCAATATATATTCCAAAGTAATACGTCGATTTGTTTGTTCTATATAAAACTTCATAGCTTCTCTTAATTCATCCATTGGATAAGCTTTATTAATAGGCATTAATTGATTTCTTATTTCATCATTAGGTGCATGTAAAGAAATCGCTAGATTTGTTTGGATTCCTTCTTGAGCATATATTCTTATTTTATCACTCAAACCACATGTTGAAATTGTTAAATGACGTGCTCCAATAGCTAAACCTTTAGGATGATTGATAATATGAATAAAATTCATAACATTTTCATAATTATCAAAAGGTTCCCCTGTTCCCATCACCACAACATGTGATACTCTTTCATTTGTATCATTCATCACAGATAAAACTTGATTAACCATTTCACCTGCTGTTAGATTTCTTTGTTTTTTTAATAATCCACTAGCACAAAAACGACATCCCATATTACATCCTAATTGACTTGTTACACAAAGGCTTTTTCCATAGTCATGAATCATTAAAACAGATTCAATCAGCCCACCATCTTCTAATTCAAATAAATATTTGATTGTTCCATCTTGTGAAACTTGCTTTTCTTTTATTTTTAACAATTCAATAGAATAAGTTTGAGATAACTTTTCTCTTAAAGCAAGAGAAAGATTATTCATGCAATCGAATTGATAAACATGTTGACGATAAATCCATTCAAATACTTGGACTGCTCTAAATTTCTTTTCACCAAGTGTTATAAATTCATCAATCATTTGTTCTTGTGTTAAATCATAAATCGATTTCATTAGAAAACTCCTTTTTTAATAAACACATATAAAAGCCATCACTATGATATTCATATGGAAGAATTGTTTGTTCTTGAAGAATCATCATATCAGAATGTCTTTTTATAAATGCTTGAATTTGCTTTTCATTCTCTTTTTTATTTATTGTACAAGTACTATATACCATATTACCACCATTTTTTAATAAAACATATGCATTTTCTAATAATTTTTCCTGAATTTTTATAATTTCATCCATTATATCAGAATCATGATACTTAATTTCTGGTTTTCTAGCAAGCACACCTAACCCACTACAAGGGGCATCTAATAAAATTTTATCAAAAGTTTGGTCTGAATACAAATCAATCAGATGTGTTGAATCATAAGCATGACATTCGACAATATCTACACCTAGCCTTGCCATTTGCCTTTCAACCAATTGGATTTTATGGTCATATAAATCATAAGCAACAATTTGTCCCTTATTGTGCATAATCATAGCCAAATGAGACGTCTTACTTCCTGGAGCACAACACATATCTAATACATAATCTTGTGATGTAGGCTCAAGAAGTCTCGCAACTAATTGACTAGATTCATCTTGAATTGTTATAAGTCCTTTTTTGAATTCGTCAGTATGTGCAATATTTCCCCCATTATAATAAACACAATCTTGGCTCAACTTCCCTTCTTGAAAAAGAGAATTTTTTAATATATCTTGTTTTGTACATTTTAAAATATTGATTCTTGCACTTTTATAAGGGATTTCATTATTGGCATAACATATTTTTTTTGTTTTTTCATATCCATATTGTTTATGAAACATTTTAACTAGCCATAAAGGATGACTTGTTTCTACGGAAAGCTTTTCTATATCTTCTAAATCATCTAATGATACTTTATTTTGAAAAGCATTTTTTAATACTGCATTGATAAATTGAGAAGTTTTCATTCCTTTTTTCTTTTTTGATAAATTAACAGCTTCATTAACAATCGCATAATCTGGAATATTGTTTAAAAAATAGTGTTGATATAAACTCATTAATAATAACATTTTTTCAAATGCTTTCACTCTTCCTTTAATAAAGGGTTTTAACATATATTCAAGATATATTTGATTTTGTACAGTTCCATAAACAAGTTGTGTAATAAGATTTTTACTTTCTTTTGATAAAGATAATCTTTCAAAATATGTATTTATTGTTAAATTAAGGTAACTCTTTTCTTGTTTATATTTCATTAATATTTCTAATGCAATTTGTCTATCCATAACCTTATATTTGTGAGTATGGATTAAAATCACATACTACAATAACCTTTCCTTTTTGTTTTTTATTATAATAATCATTAACCACTTCCAATGCCTGATAAACCTCTTGACTATTAATAAATTTAATTAAGATACGTTCTCGATAAATATCTTGCATCTTATAAATAACACTTTTAGCAGGTCCTAAAATAGCTCCTTGATGGATATGTGTTACAAGATACTTTTTAATATCTATTGCTGATTGATGAAGTAACGATTCATCTTTGGATTGTACTATAATACTAACAAGATGGCAATAGGGTGGATATTGAACTTTTTGACGATAAATCATTTCTTGTTGGTAAAATGATTGATAGTCATGATTAGCAGCTGAAACGATGGCATAGTGTTCAGGATTATAAGTTTGAATAATCACTGTTCCTTGTTTTTGCCCACGACCACTGCGTCCTGCAACCTGACACAATAATTGAAAAGTTCTTTCACTTGCTCTAAAATCTGGAACATTTAAACTCATATCAGCATTTAAGACACCTACAAAAGTAACATCTTCAAAGTCTAATCCTTTTGCAATCATTTGTGTTCCTAATAATATATTAGCTTCTTTCTTTTTAAACTTCTCCAAAAGTTTCATATGACCATTCTTATTCTTTGTTGTATCCACATCATATCTTATCACAGAAGCATTATGAAATGTATGAGAAATATCCTCTTCTATTTTTTGTGTTCCCATACCTACTGTTTTTAAATGTTTCCCACCACAATGTGGACACTTTTGTAACAATGGCATTTGATATTCACAGTAATGACATTTGAGTTTATGTTCATCTTTATGATAAGTTAAAGTTACATCACAATGTGGACATTTGATAACTTCTCCACAATCTTGACATCTTACAAAAGTTGCATAACCTCTTTTATTTAAAAGTAATAAAACTTGTTCCTCTTTATCTATTGTTTCTTGTATTTTTCTTTTCATTTCACGAGAAAAAAGAGAATAGTTATGATTTTTCATTTCTTCTACCATATCAATAATTTCAACATGTGGTAAAGGTTTTTGATTAATTCTTTTATCTAAAGCATATAAATCATATATTCCTTTTTGTGCACGAGAATAACTTTCTAATGAAGGAGTAGCACTGCCTAACACAACTCTTGCATGATGTGTTTTAGCTCTTATTCTAGCTATTTGTCCTGTTAAATAACGTGGTTTTGAATCTTGTTTATAACTTGCATCATGTTCTTCATCTAAAATAATCAATCCAATATTTTCTAATGGTGCAAAAATAGCAGATCTTGCTCCTACAACAATCTTCACTTCTTGTCTTTTAATACGACGATATTCATCATACTTTTCTCCTTGCGATAAACGTGAGTGCAAAATAGCAACTTGATTATGAAAACGTTGTTTAAAAACTTCTACCATCATTGGCGTTAAAGAAATCTCAGGCACTAACATCATTACTGTTCTTCCTTCCTTTAATACAAAAGATGCTAAAGCAAGATAAACTTCTGTTTTCCCTGAACCTGTTACTCCATGAATTAAAGAAACATTTTCTTTTTTGGATAAAATACCTTCAACAACTTTTTGTTGATCTTTTGTTAAAGTGATATTTTTTTGTTCTTTATTATCCATGACATAAGGTTGACGATATTGTTCTTTTTTTTGATACTCAATAAATCCTTGTTCCTTTAGATGATCAACAACACCTTTTGTATAAGGAATATCTTTGATTTGAGATAATGGATGTTCTTTTAAATATTGTAAACATTCTTGTTGTTTTTTTGTTTGAGGAATACCATCTTTTAAAACTTGAATAACAGTTTTCATTTTCTTCCCTACTGCATGATGAGTTGATGGTTTTAATTGAGTTGGTAACATTGCTTGTAAACAAGCAATACGTGGAGACATTGTCATTTTAGCAAGCTGTAAAGCTAATTCTCTTAATTCTTGGTTAAGTAATGGTTCTTCATCTATCACTTCTTGAATATATTGATAACGAAATCCATTCTTCTTTTCTAATTGTTCTTGAGTTAAATTGGTTTTTTCGACTTCTTCAACATATCCGATAATTTTTTGATATCCAAATGGAATGATAACACGTATACCTATTTGTAAATTATCATGAAATAAATAATCAAAAGTTGTATCTAATGAATGAACTGGATGTTCAATTAAAACTTTTATAATATACATATCATCATCTCCTAATCTTTATTAGTTTAACATAAATCAATTAAAAATTATAGAAAAAGGACGTATAAACGTCCTAAACATTTTCTTTAATAATTTTAGCTATTTTCTCTTTTGCTTTTATTACATTATCATTCACAACAACATATTTATATTCATCTTGTGTTGCTAATTCTTTTCTTGCTTTATCTAAACGTTGTTTCACAACATCTTCAGTTTCAGTACGTCTACCCCTTATACGACGTTCTAATTCCTCAAATGATGGTGGTACTAAAAATATAGTAAGAGCTTCAGGACATTTTTCCATGACTTGTAATGCTCCTTGTACTTCTATTTCTAATACAACATTTTTTCCTTCATTTAATAATTTTTCAACATAAAATTTTGGTGTTCCATAATAATTCCCAACAAATTGTGCATATTCCAACAATTCACCTTTTTCAATTCCAGCTTGAAAATCTTTTTCTTCAACAAAGAAATAATCTACACCTTCTCTTTCTTTTGGACGAGGTTTTCTTGTTGTCATAGAAATTGAATATGCTAAATTCAATGATTTTTCCTTAAACAATTCTTCTCTAATAGTTCCTTTTCCTACTCCACTAGGTCCACTTAAAACAATTAATAATCCCCTTTTCACATTTCCACCATCCTTATGAAATATAATGTTACAGTAACATAACTTTAATGTCAATTCTTTTTGAAATATGTTATACTATTTATCGGTGATGAAAATGGCTTATGATGGAATTATGATGTCTCGTGTTGTTGAACAACTTTCAAAAGAAATGAATAGAGGCAGAATCAACAAAATATATCAGATTTCTCAATATGAATTACTAATTCATATAAGAAGTCAATCGCAAAACAAAAAACTTCTTATTTCTATACATCCTATGTATGCAAGAGTTCAATTAACTCATCTTTCTTATCCTACTCCACAAACTCCTAATGCTTTAACAATGCTTTTACGTAAGCATCTAGAAGGAGCTTATCTTGAATCTATTGAACAGATTCAATTAGATCGTATTATAGATATGACTTTTGTAGGAACTAATGAATTAAAAGATATAGTTAAATTTCATGTTTATATAGAGATTATGGGAAAACATTCAAATGTTATTATAACTTATGATAATCAAAAAATTATTGATTGCTTAAAAAGAATTTCTCCTGCTATGAACTCACAAAGAATTCTTCAACCAGGAGCTATTTATCAATTCCCACCAATGATTGATAAAATCAATCCTTTTGAAAATGAATATCAAGAAAATGATAACTTGACAAAAATATATCAAGGATTTTCTCCTGAATTATCAAGGGAAGTTCTTTATAGAATAAACAATGGAGAAAACTTTCATGAAATTATGAATCAAATCAAATTAAGTTCTTCATTATATTTACATAAATATAATGATAAAGAATATTTTCATATTATAGAACTTACACATCTTCATTGTCCTTATCAATCTTATGACTTATTTGATGGATTAGATAAGCATTTTGATTTAATTGATCAAAAAGATCGTATTAAACAGCAAACATCTGATTTAGGAAAATTTATTCAAAATGAATATCATAAAAATATTCTTAAATTGAATAAACTAGAAAAAACATTATTTGATTCTCAAAATAGTGATGAGTATCGTATAAAAGGTGATTTATTATTTGCTCATCTTCATCTTATTCAAAAAGGACAAAAAGAAATTATTGTAGATAATTATTATGATAATACAAAAATGATTATTGAATTAGATGAAAGATATGATGGAAAAACAAATGCAAAAAGATATTATAATAAATATCAAAAAGCAAAAAATTCATTACATTATCTTCATGAACAAATTGCTTTAACAAAAGATGAAATTACTTATTTTGATTCATTAATGACATTAATGGAAAATGCTACTTATTATGATGCTTTAGAAATCAAAGAAGAGTTAGAAAATTTAGGTTATTTAAAAAAGAAAAAAACAAAACAATTAAATAAAAAGAAAAATAAGTTTCATATAGAAACTTATTTAACAAAAGATAATATTAAAATATATGTAGGTAAGAATAACCTACAAAATGATTATCTTACCTTTAAACTCGCTTCACGATTTGACATATGGTTTCATGTTAAAGATATGCCTGGAAGTCATATAGTTGTGCATAGTGAGAATCTCGATGAATATACAATCAGATTAGCAAGTAAAATGGCAGCTTATTTTTCTAAAGGTAAACATAGTTCTTCAGTCCCTGTTAACTACACACAAATTAGAACTTTGAAAAAGCCACACAATAGTAAACCTGGAAGAGTCATCTTAGATCACTATCAAACAATATATATTGATCCAGATGACACCTTCTTTAATGAAATTAGCAAGATTGATTAAATGGAACAGTCATAAAAGTTTGTTCATATCTAGGATAGAAAACTGGATAATACATACAACGATTGACACGTCTACATTCAATTGGACAAATAACAGGTTGTGGTACTGGAGTTACTTGATTTGTTACACAAACACGTTTTGGTGCTACTAATGGTTGAGGTCTAGGGCAACCATTCATGTTATCGCAACCATTCATGTTGTTCATACTGTTCATGTTATTGCATCCACAACCACATGTATTTGTCATTGTGTTTCCAACATTTTGGCATCCTGTTACCATATTTGGACAACTTGATTGACAACCACAAGATTGATTAAACATAATATCCCTCCTTCACTTTATACTATGAAAAATCAAGTGAAGTGTATGGGCAATGAAAGGAGATTATATGAAATTAATACCTTGGTATTGTTTTGATGAAATTGAAGCTTATACAACCCCTGCTTATGATCATAACGAAATTTTAGATATGAGTTATAATGGTAGTTTATCTTATGAAACAGTTCTTAAAAATCGTCAAAATTTAGCTCAACAATTAAATACAAATCTTGATTGTATGGTTGCTACATTCCAACAACATACAACCAATTTCAAAAAAGTTTCACTACAAGATGGTGGTAAAGGAATGTATAGTCGTGATGATGCATTTATAGGTTATGATGCTATGTATACAAAAGATAAAAATCTTTGGTTATGGACATTTCATGCTGATTGTTGTCCTGTACTATTATATTGTCGTGATCAAAGAATTGTTGCTGCCATTCATTCTGGTTGGAAAGGAACAGTAAATGAAATCGTTGGGAAAATTACTCAACATTTAATTGAACAAGAAAATTGTCATCCTAATGAAATATATGCTTATATTGGTCCTTCTATTAATCAAGATAAATTTGAAGCAAAAGATGATATTATCGATTTAGTTAAACAAATGTCTTTTGATACATCTTCCTTTTATAAACAGAAAGAAGATAAAGCTTATTTGCTTGATAGTAAAGGACTTATTCAACAACAACTTTTAAACCTTAATGTTCCTAAACAAAATATAACAATATCGCCTTATTGTACAATAAAAGATGAAGACCTCTTTTTCTCTTATCGAAGAGATAAAAGTCCTCATCGTCATATTACTCTTATTCGTCTTAAGTAATCATTTTTGATTACTTTTTAATTTAAACATAACTTCAGGAATCTTTTTAATAAGTTGTGAAGGAAGAACTGTATAAGCATTTTTAGCCAGTTCATCACCTGCATATCCATGGATATACACTGCCAATAAAGCAGCATTTAATGCTGTATAATTTTGTCCTAAAAGACTTGTTATAATACCTGCTAACACATCTCCCATTCCACCACTTGACATGGCTTTGTTTCCAGCCATCACACGATACGAATTTTCACCATCAGTAACAATAGTATATGGTCCTTTTAAAACCAAGATAATCCCCCACTCTTTAGCAAAATCTCTAGCCACTGATAAAATATCATCATTATTATGAAAATCACATAATCTTTTAAATTCTCCCATATGTGGTGTTAAAATAATTGTACGTTTTGTCTTTTTTAATAAATTTAGATTAGAGGAAAGAATTGTTAAAGCATCTCCATCAATGACTAATGGTTGATGTGATAATGAAAAAACATCAATAACATATCTATAAGCATCTAAATCCAACCCTAAACCACTTCCTATTAATAAAGCATTATATTTTTCAATATCTTCTTTTCTTAAAATAGGTGGTCTTAATACAGTTGTCACTTCTGGACAGTAAACAGTTAAAGAATCAATAATCTCTTGACAAGTCAGCACTGTAACTATACCACTTCCACTATAAACTGCTGCTTTTGTACTTAACAAAGAAGCACCTTTATAGTTTTGGCAACCTGTAATCATACCAATATGTCCATAAAGTCCTTTATATCCATCAAACAAACGCTCCTTAATCAAATGAGAAGCATATTTAAAATCAATCAATTCAAAAAGTCCAACAGCATAAGAAACATCTGATACATCTAACTTTTCAAGATGTACCTTTCCTGTAAAAGATTGACTTTCTGGATTTAAAAATCCATCTTTTAAAGCACTTAATGTTATTGTTTGAGTAGCACAAATAACACTTTGATATGGTTTTCCTGTGTTACAATTCAATCCTGTTGGTATATCTATTGCGATAACTTCTTTATCATATAAACAATTAATTTCTTCTATGACTGCTTGATAAAGTCCTCTAGGTGAACTATTTAAACCAAACCCAAACATAGCATCTATAATAACATCAGCTACTTTTATTTGTTTTCTCATATCATCAAGGGCAGTTTCATCAAGAAGAATAACATTTATTGTTTCTTGATAACATTGTTGGAGATAAGCATAGTTGGCTGATGACAAATGTTCATCTTGAAAAATATAAACAAACACATCCTTTTGTTGATGAAATAACTTAATTGCTAGAGATAATCCATCAGCTCCATTATTCCCAGGTCCACAAAAAAGACAAATATTTTGATAATGTTCTATATGTTTTAATAAACAATCACTTGCCTTATCAACTAACTCCTCAATACTGTATCCTAAATTTAATAAATATTGATCATAATTCTTCATTAAAACTTGACTACCTACATACATACAATCACCTCTTTTTTATTGTATACTTAAAAATGTAAAATAAAAGATATTTCAATTCATTTAAATCTATTTCTTTATATACAGTTTTCTTCAATTTTAAGAAAACATCCACTATGATTTAAAAACTTCATACTCTAATTTTTACACAAATAATCCTAATTTGATTTTTTAGATGTCATCTTTATAAATAATCTTGAACCCAACAATATCATTAAAACAAAGGAAAAAATACAATCAATAACAATAGCTTTATAATTTGTAGTCTGTTCAAAAACAGCTAAACATGCTGGTACAAATATAATTATTGCTGTTATACAACTCCAAATACATGAAAATAAATGGTCATAGAAGTATATAAGACAAATAAACATAACAGTAAGACTTAACAGTGCAGGTATTTGCATATAACTTAATCCATATAAACTTAAACTATCAAATGCAGATATTAAACAACCAACACAGATTAATAAATTCATCATTTTTGGGCTGAGCATAATGTTTCCTCTCTTTCTTTGTCTTTTCATGATTAATAAATCATTTTATCATTCAATAACTTTTAATTATTTATATTTATTATAGTTATTTCTTTGACTTGTATTATCATTTATATATTAATTATGAAATCTTTTTTTCAATTATATTTTAACATATTTACAATTTTAAAAATAGAAAATATTAAAATCAAATATATATTCAATTCTTTCACAAAATAAAAAACTGTAATGAAATCAATCATCACAGTTCTATATTAATATCTAATTGCATATCTGAATCCACTTAAACTTGTATAACTTACAACGGCTCCAGAATGTGGTGCATGAATAACACGTCCACCACCGACGTAGATACCTACATGTCCTGGTCTCCATACAATATCACCTGGTTTTGCTTTTGAAAGAGATAACTTTCTTCCACCATTTTTTTGTCCACCAGATGTACGAGGTATACTTTTACCATTCTTTCGATATACCCATTGAGTAAATCCAGAACAGTCAAATCTTGTAGGACCAGTTGCTCCCCATTGATATGGACAACCTAATCGAGAACGAGCTGTAGCTACCATACCTTTATTTGGTGCAATATCATCAGGATTAATAACAATAACTTTCAATGTTTTACTAGAAGTATTTCCAGCTTCATCAGTAACTGAATACTTCACTTTATAAGTTCCTGCTTTCTTTGTGTTAACAGAACCACTAATTTTAACTTTTGAAGTTACATCTCCATCTTTGTTATCAATAGCGCTTTTTAAATAACTCTTTAATTTAATGCTCTTTCCTTTTATCATTTCAACTTTAGATTTCTTTAATGAAAGTTTAGGAGCACTTAAATCTTCAACACTGACTGTAAATGAACTTTTTGATTCATTACCAGAAGAATCAATTGCTAAAATCTTTAATTCAGAAGAACCAATCTTCTTTGTATTAACACTACCCTCAACACTAACATCTGTAACTTTACCATCAAAGTTATCAGTTACTTTAAAATAATCATTAGCTTTAAATTGAGATCCATAATCAATTTTTACTTTTTTACTCTTAAGATCAATCTTAGGAGCAACATTATCTGATACATAGAACTCATATGTTTCTTTTGTTGTATTTCCAACATTATCACTAACAATGAAATCAATTGTTTGAGAACCTAATTTTGAAGTATCTAATTTTTGACTTGCCTCTATGAATGGTGTAACATCACCATCTACATTATCAGTTGCTTTAATATATTTTTTAATGTCATTACTTGCATTGACATTGACATCAATAACATAGCCATTACTCTTTGCAACAGTTGTAATCTCTGGTGCTGTTTTATCAACAACTTCAACTTGAACAGTTTTTGTTGTTTTATTAGCAAACATATCAGTAGCAGTTACTTCAACACTATAAACTCCTAATTGATAAGCATCATATGATTTTGAATTAATTTCAACTTCAATAGCATCTTGGGAATCACGATTATCAGAAATAGCAAAGATACTTTTATCTAATTCTGTTCCATAAAGTACTTCTACTCTATTAGATTCAATAACAGGGGCTTCTTTATCAATAGCAGCATACCCAACTAAACCAAATGTAGAAATACATAACATTGGGATAAACATTGCTTTACGATTAATAACCTTTTCTTGCAATTTTTCTAATAATTCTGCTTTAATATTACTATCCATTCGTTTCCTCCTTTCAATAATATACCCAAAATGATTATAACTCAGTGTACACAAAAAGTCCACAACTTTCTTAAGAAATTCTTAAGAAATCTAAAAAAGTATGATTGTATCAATATTTTTTTAAATAATATTTTTTAACATTTTCTTTTGATTTATGACAAATTATCTATTATTTATCCATTATTACCAAAAAATAGTGATTTTAGACATAAAAAAACAAATGATTCATATAATAAAGTATCATAAAAACAAAGGAGAAAATTATGGTTATCTTTTTTTCTATTTATGCTTTTTTAGGTTATATTATGGAATCTGTTTATGTTTCTATTTTACAAAAAAAATGGATTTCTTCTGGTTTATTAAAAGGTCCCTTTATTCCACTTTATGGTATTGGAGCTATAACTTTAATTCTTTTAAGTCCTTATTTAACTCAGCCTTGGTTATGTTTTTTTATAGGAGGAATAACAATGACTTGCATAGAATATATTTCTAGTCTTTATATAGAAAAAGTCTTCCATACAAAATGTTGGGATTATTCTCATCATCACTTTCAATTTCAAGGCAGAATATGTTTATTTTATTATCTTATCTGGTCTTTTTTAAGTTGTCTTTTTATTTTTTATATTCATCCATGGATAATCAAAATAATTCCTTGTAATGATATAACCCTTCTCTTTAGTTTAATATTCATAACATTTATTTCTAAATCATTTATTGATCAAATCAATCATTCTAAAAATAATGAACTTATCTCAAAAAAAGAATATCAAATAAAAAAGGAATCACAATCATGATTCCCTTTTATCGGTATATTAAAATATTGTGAGCCTAGAAGGTCGCTATAAAATATCAGGGGGAATG
>CAJUOS010000004.1 GCA_910588075.1 uncultured Erysipelotrichaceae bacterium
GCCTAATCAACAATATACTATTTCATTTATTGAAAAAACAAGTGATGGAAAAACACAAAATTTAGATCCTTATACATTTACTGTTCCTAGTGAAAATACTAATCCAACAGAAACAAATCAATAACAAAAAAAGCATTATCTTTTATCAAGATAGTGCTTTCTTTTTGGTTCTTTACATATATCAATAAGATGACAATTTTGACATTGTGGATGAATAGCTTTACAATGATATCTTCCAAAAAAAATCATTTGATGATGAGTTTTAATCCATCTTTCCTTAGGAACACGCTTCATTAATTTCTTTTCGACTTCTAAAACAGAATCATTTTGTTTAGCTATCCCTAATCTTTTAGAAATACGTTCAACATGTGTATCAACTGCAATTGCAGGTACTTTAAATCCCTCAGAAATCACAACATTAGCTGTTTTTCTTCCTACTCCTGGTAAAGTCTGTAAAGCCTCATGATCACATGGAACTTTTCCATCGAAATCATCAATTAACTTCTGTGCCATTGCTTTAACATTTTTAGCTTTATTGCGATATAACCCTATTGTTTTTAAATCACTTTCTAATTGTTTTAATGAAGCATGAGCATAATCTTCAACACTCTTGTATTTTTGAAATAATGTTTTTGTTAAACGATTAACACTTGCATCAGTTGTTTGTGCTGATAACATGACAGCAATCAACAATTCCAGTTCATTGGTATGTTCTAATTCACATTTAGCATCAGGAAACATATGATCAAATTCACTTAAAACACATTCCATTCTTTCATTCATTTTCATTTTTTTCCCACCATTTTAAATCCTTTATACTTTGTTCCACATCTCTTTTAGGCATTTGTTGCATAGGTGCATATCTTTTTTTTACACCATACTTTGACCAATTATCTAATATTTTCTCTATATATCTAAAATTTATAACACCTGATTTAACAGACTCATTTAATGCATCTAAAATCATTTGATCATCATATCCTTGATTTTTAAAAGAATTAATAATCTCTAATTCCATTTGATTTAAACTTCTTCCAAAAGCATTTTCAAAAATAGAAACTAAATTCATTTCTTTTTCTACTTGAGGCTGTTTATCTAACAAAAGATCATATAAAGGTTTTAAATGAAGCTGTCCATATTTTCTTGAAATCATATGTTTATCTAATAATGATAATAATGTTTGATCAATTTTCTTTAAAGACATAGATGATAATTTTGATATATTTTGAGGATTAATAGGCTTTATTTGTAGTTCTTTCATTGTTATGATTAACAATAATATATAACATTCCTGATCTGTTATTTTCAAAGACTTAGCCTTTATAATCAATAATTTTTTCCAATCTATACAATGATAATCAATTAATTCTTCCATAATATACCTCTACTAAATACCATGTCCTATTTTATATGCCTTTAAAAAAGTTCCATCTGATAAATCATAATATATATATATTAACTGACTCTCCTTTTGAACCTTTACATAATAAACAAACTTATTATTCTCATAACCAATATCTAACTTATCAACATCTTTTGCTGTTAAATCTTTTTTGTATTTCTTCAATATAGCATTTTTAACATTTTTTTCACTTGCTATTTGTCCTTGATAAGTATCCACTAGTTTTTTATCTCGATCATATGCAACATATGATAATACTCCATTAATCTTAACTTTAAGTATATAATAACATTTTTCTCCTCTATGTTCAGTAAAATAATTCATATATTCATATTGATTAGTTTCACAAATTTCATTTCTTATTTCATCTAATTGATGATGATATTGATAATAAGGAACATGCACCCATAACATATAAAAAGAAACAACTGCTAAAATAATAATTAATACAACAAGAATAATCTTATATAAATGTTTCTTCATTCCCATGCACCTCCAGTATAAATTATTATATAACAAAACATTCAAAAAGCAAAACAAAAATGAAAAGACCTTTCGGTCTTTTAATTATCCCTAGAATTTCCAATAATCAATAAAAATATTCTTAACATACTCATCAATGTAGAAATCATTGCTGCAACATATGTGAAAGCAGCTGCTGATAACATGCTTTTTGCTCCTGCATATTCACTTGATGTCAAATATCTAGTATTTAAGATTTGTAATGCACGTGAAGATGCGTTAAATTCAACAGGTAAAGTTACAATTTGAAATGCTAAAATTCCACACATCAAAGCAAAACCAATCCATGCAATATTGGTATGACCAATAGCCAAACCTAAAATAATAGCAATCCATCCTAAATACTGTCCTAAATTTGCAACTGGTAAAATAGAATTTCTTAAAGAAATAGGAATATATTTTTCTTTATATTGAATTGCATGACCACACTCATGTGCTGCAACTGCTAAAGATGCAATGGAAGTTCCATGATATACATCTGAAGACAAATTAATTGTTTTTTTAGATGGATTATAATGATCGCTTAATTGTCCCTTCACTTCAAATATTTGGATATCATTTAATCCTTCACTATCTAAAATTTCTCTTGCCACTTGTGCGCCACTCATTCCTCTACTATTAGGAATTTTCTTATATCGCTTATATGTAGATTGAACTTTTGTTTGTGCAAAAATAGCCAAAACAGCCGCAATAACAACAAAAATAGTTCCTATCATATAATATGAATTCCAATATAAACTATATGGATAAAACATCTATTCATCACCTCTCTTATATATTATACACATTTTATGAACTTTATGTTAAAGAAAAGATGCAATGTTTTAATTCATTGCATCTTTTAATCTATTACTAGGTTTAAATGAAACTGTTTTACTTGCAGGAATAATCATCATTTCCTTTGTTTTAGGACTAACTCCTTTACGTTCTTTACGATTATTAACCTTAAAAGTTCCAAATCCTGAAATCAACACTTTATCTCCTTCAAGAATACTTTCAATCATTGTATCGAAAACTGTATCTACTAACGCTTCAGCATCTTTTTTTGTGAGATCTTTTTTAATTGAAACGATATCAATAAGTTCTTTTTTATTCATTGTTTTATAGCCTCCTACTTAAATCTAAGTAGTAGTATAACATTTCAAATTCATGCTTGCAACAATAAATTTATAAAACTATTGCAATCACATTTGTTTTCCCTTTATTAACAATTTTACTTAAAATATCATGTACTCTGATACAAGCGGTTTCATTCATTGAAGCTAATTTTACACGCATTCCTTCATTAATTAAATCCCCTAATTTTCTTCCAAAAACATCACAATCAAAAATAGCTTCTTTATTATTTTCTCCATGACTTTGTAAATATTGAACAAAAGCTTCTGCTTGTTCCTTTGAACCAATAATTGGCTCAAATGTACTTTCAATATCTACTTTTATCATATGAATTGTTGATGCTGTTGAAATTAATTTCATTCCATAGCGTGGTCCTTGCTTAATAATTTCTGGTTCACTTAATTCAATATCATCCATAATTGGTAAAGCATATCCATAACCAGTTTGTTTAACCATTTGAATTGCACTTTGATATGCTTGATATTCTTTTCGCATTTGCATAAGTTCTTGCATCTGTTTTAAAAACATAGCTTCATCAAACTCATCTTGTCCTAAAATTTCATTAAGAATTTCATTATATAATCCTTTTCTTTCTTTAATTCTTAAACTTGCTGATGAAGAAGATGTATCAATTGATGATAAGTAAGCTTTATCAATAAAATCAAATTCACTCATTGAAGTTGCTATTTTCTCAACATCTTTAAATCTTGTAATTTCTTGTAAAGATTGTTCTAATGCATCATCTAAAGTTTGTTTTAGCCAATGTGATGAATCCATCAAAGCAATCCATCTAGGCACTTCAATTTTTACTTCATAAATAGGAAATTCAAATAATGCTGCTTTTAATAATTCTGTAATATCATCTTCAGTCATTTCATTCACTTTTAATGCAACAACTGGTACATCATGTTTTTGTTTTAAAGATTCAACCAATTGCATACATGTTACACTTTGTGGTTGTTTACTATTAACAACGATAACAAATGGTTTCCCAATATCCTTTAACTCGCGAATAACATCATCTGTTGCTTGTACATAATCTTGTGCTTCAATTTCACAAATTGAACCATCACAAGTCATAACAATACCAATTGTAGAATGATCTTGAATAACCTTTTGTGTCCCTACTTTAGCTGCTTCATCAAAAGGAATTGCCTCTAAAAACCATGGTGTTTTTACATAGCGAATACCTTGTTCATCTTTATATCCTTTTGCCCCATCAATGACATAACCAACACAATCAACCAAACGAATATTGACACCTAAATTTTCTTCTACAAAAATACGAGCTGCTTGATTAGGAACAAATTTAGGCTCAACAGTCATAATCATCTTACCTTCACCTGATTGGGGAAGTTCATCTGTTGCACGTATTTTAGCATCTGGATCTTCAATATATGGAATAACAGCCATTTCCATAAATCTTTTTATAAAAGAAGATTTTCCAACACGAACTGGTCCTACAACACCTAAATAAATGTCTCCATTACATCTTTTACCAATATCTTTAAGTATATCTATTGTTTGCATATACTTCCTCCTTCTTACAAATCAATATATGATAATTTCTTATAAATAGAACTGAGTTCCCTCTACTTTTATATATGTCATTATGTAAAAAGATATGCTAAAATAAATTCAGGATAAATGCTAAAAATGTATTAAAAAACAAAGAATATTTATTCATTATTCTTTGCTTTTTTTGTCTTTTTAATTTGTTTATCCCAATATCTATTGGCTGTCTTTAAAAATCTTTTTTCTGTTAATGTTGATATTTTTAAAGCAGATTTTTCTTTTTTAATAATTAACTCTGAAAATTTCTTAATATAGTTAGAAACAACAAACTTTGAAGGTTTCTTCATAATAAAGAGTATTGAACCGACTTTTAATGAACCCATATATTCAAGATGTTCTTTATCACACCATTTTTGAACAATTCTTTCAGCTAAATCACATTTTTCAGTTTCATATTCATCACAAGCAATTAAAGTATAAATCTGTGTTTTGGGTTTTTCTTGATTTTCTAACTTTTGAAAAATTTCTAATGTTGAAGATGGAATAGAATCCATAGCAGTCATAAATATAAAGACAACTTGATCATACTCAAAAAAAGTTCTCTCATCAAAAGTTAATATATTTCTCACATCAACACAATGAGATTGTGTTGATAAATAAACTTCCAATCTTTTCAAAAGAGGTGCAGTAAATTCTTGAGCATGCTTTAAACCTGAACTTAATAATAATATCTTAGACATGATCAATTCCTCCAAACGTACGTAAAACCTCTTCTAATTCAAATTCCTCACAAAAATAGGCATCTACAGATGAATAAGAGTAACCTAATACTGAAGCATCTAATAAATCTTTAAAAAGTTCTTTTTCTTCTAAAGTTGCTTCTCCATAGCCAATCACTAGTAACTTTTTCCTTAATTGACTAATTCCTAAATGACAACTTTCACCTTCAATCATTGTATAATATGGTTCTCTATTCACAACTAATCTTTCTAACATCTTTTTAAAAGGAATATCAAAACACCCATACTTCACTCTTGTTATATAAATAATCAGTTGACAATCATTCATCCATTGTGAAATCAAACTCATATCATCTTGAAAATAACAAGCTCCCTCACATCTTAAACATTCTAATCCACCTGTACATGATGAATAATGTATGTTATTTAAATTCACAACTACTGAATTTTTAAAAAATTGTGTAGAAATATCTTTATCAGTAATAACTAAATTCTTCATCTTTATACCTCTTTTACCTTCTTATTCTATTGTATATTTATCATTTTCTTTTGTCAAATAACTTCATCTAAATCAATTATTTTTGTTGCTACTTTCTTTTGAAATGCTTTATCATGCTCTACAAATAACAAGGTTGGTTGGTATTCAAGAATTAATTTTTCAATTTGTATTCTAGAAAAAATATCAATATAATTCAATGGTTCATCCCATATATAAAGATGGGCTTGAGTTGCAAGAGAAATAGATAACATCACTTTTTTCTTTTGTCCCTCACTATAATTTTCTAAATCTATTTCAAATATTTCCCTAGAAAATCCAAACTTTCTTAATATTGTTTTAACTAATGTTTCATCTACATGATACTTCTCTATAATAGATTCTAAATTTCCATTCAAAAATGAACAATCTTGAGGAACATAAGAAATCTTTAATTGACTCCCTCTATAATATTCACCTTTATATTCGATATTTTGATTACAAATAAAACGAAGAATACTTGATTTTCCACAGCCATTTTTTCCTTTTAATAAAATACGATCATATTGATGAATACAAAATGTTAACTCTTTAAACAATCTTTGTTTTTGATAAAAAAGTGAAAAATATTGAAATGATAATAAAGTATCTTGATAATAGTTTAAAGAGTTTATTTTTAAATCTTCATACTCTTCTCTATCTTTTAGTAATTTTCTTTTTTCTTCAATAGCTTTATTTTGTCTACGCTCAACATTTTTAGATTTCTGCATCATCTTAGCTGACTTATGTCCAATATATCCTCTATCAGGCTTTAAACCTGATATTCTATGTCCTTTCTTTGTTTTTTCTACCTGATCAGCCCATAATGAAGTATTTCTTTTTGCTTCTTCTAATCTTGAAATTTCTTTTTTTAACTTTTCATTTCTTTGTTGTTCATTCTTATCCTTATTATTTTTATTTTCATACCATGATGAAAAATGACCTTGTACAACTTCAATTGAAGTTGGCTGTATAGCTATCACATGATCACAACATTGATCAATAAAATATCTATCATGGCTAACCAAAAGAAAACCTTTTTGTTTCTTTAAATATTGAGCAACAACTTGTCTTGATTCTTGATCCAAATGATTTGTAGGCTCATCTATCAATAAAAAAGAATGTTCTTTTAAAAATAAAATAGCAAGTAATACTTTTGTTTGTTCCCCTTGTGATAGTGTTTCAAAAGGTCTATATAAAACTTCTAAATCAACTTTTAAATATCTTAATTCCTTTTCTAATTGCCATTGTTGTAATGATGGAGCAATTTCATAACATATATTAATTGTCCAGTCTGATGGTTCTTTAACATGATAAGGGAAATATACACAATCTTCACTTTTTATAATACACCCTTGATATTCATATTCTCCCATTAATAACTTTAAAAAGGTTGTTTTTCCTCTTCCATTTCTCCCAATCAATGCTGTTTTATAATGACTATCAAACTGAAAAGAAACATTATCAAAAATATAATGATAACTTCCTCCATAATAAAATGTTAAATTCTTTACTTGTATAAGTGCCATACATCTCTCTCCTTTCTATGAAAAAATCGACAAGAAAATAGACTTGTCGATTCATAAGAAAGTATATATTCAAAGAAAAGATGTCTATTTTCTTGCGAGCATAACAAAAAAGGACTTCTTTTCTATTATGCATTTTTTAACAAGAAAATATATACATCCTTTCACCTCATTTCTTCCTTTATTATATATCAAATATTTTATAATTCAAGAAAAAAAGAGTTCATATGAACTCTATACAAATTTATCTATATCTTTTGGAACTTGATTATTTTTAATAACTGAAATAATCTTATCCATTTGTTCTGGTCTGACTTGTTTATTTGTCATCTTAGATATCTTATAAACAAAGTCTTTAATGTTATCTTCATTGCTTAAATCTTTTGTTTGAAGATCACTTGCTAAAGCTAAAATATCTTGTTTTGAAACATGTGTTTTTGACGAAACTTTATCTAATAGTTTTTCATGTTTATCCATTCTATCACCTAGAATAATATATGTTAAATTATTAAAAATGTTCAGCTTTTAGTTCACGTTCCATTAATTTTTCAACAATTTCTTTAGGATTGGCATTTTCATAAAGGACTTGATAGACAGCATCTACAATTGGTGTTTCAATATCATGATGGTATTGATGAACATCGTCATGTATAACTTTACATGTTCTTACTCCTTCACAAGTTTTAGTATTATGTGCCATAAAATTAACAGCTCTATTGCTTTGACCTATTTCTAAGCCAGCTTGAAAATTACGAGAATGAACTGATGAACAAGTAACAACTAAATCTCCAATCCCTGTTAACCCAAAATAAGTTTCTCTATTTCCACCTTTAACAACTCCATACAGACTCATTTCATGAAGTCCACGAGTAATCAATGCTGCTCTTGAATTATCACCATATCCTAAACCTGCAATAATTCCAGAAGCAACTGCAATGACATTCTTATAAGCAGCTCCATATTCTGCACCAATCTCATCAGTAGATGTATAAACTCTAAAATAACGATTAGAAAATAATTCTTGTACATCTTTTGCATACTTCTCATTAAGAGAAACAGAACAAACCGCAGTTAAAATTCTCTCTACAACTTCTTCTGCATGAGATGGTCCTATTAAAGATACAACAGGATTGATATCTTCACTTGATAATATATCTCTAATTGTATCTGAAATACGCATATTTGTATTCATATCAAATCCCTTTGAAGCATTAATAATAGTTACTTTATGGTTTAATAATTTTTTTACTTTAACTAATGTTTCTCGAATATATTGAGTAGGTATTGTAATTAAAATATAAGAAGCATCTTTTAAAGCTTCTTCTAAAGAAGATGTTGCAATGATATCATCTTCTAAAATAACATCTCTAAAATATTTATAATTACAATGTCTTAAATTGATATCATCTATTTCTCCTTGATCTATTCCATACAACATAACACTATGTCCATTATCACGCAAAACTCTTGCTAGACCTGTTGCCCAACTTCCTGTTCCCAAAATAGCTATTTTTATCATTTTTAATCCCTCTTTCTACAAATGATATGAATAGGTGTTCCTTCAAATCCAAATGCTTCACGTAATCTGTTTTCAAGATAACGTTTATAACTAAAGTGAAGATAATCAGGATCATTTGTAAATAATACAAATGTTGGTGGACAAATACTCACTTGATTAACATAATATATCTTTAAACGTCCACCATTAAATGTTGTTGTTGGATTCATAGCTTGTGCATCAATGAAAACATCATTCAATACACTTGTTGATACACGTTTATGACTATTAGCATAAACTTCTTGAATCAATGGAAATAATAAATCAACACGTTTTCTTTCTTTAGCTGAAACGAAAACAATAGGAGCATAATCTAAATATTTAAATTGCTCACGAATTTCTTTTTCCATTTTAGCCATTGTTTTTTCATCTTTTTTCACTAAATCCCACTTATTTACAACAATAATAACAGCTTTTCCTGCTTCATGAGCATTACCTGCAACATGTTTATCTTGTTCAATAATATTTTGATTACCATCAACAACAACCAATACAACATCACTTTTTTCAACTGCTGATAATGCTCTTAAGATAGAATACTTTTCTACATTTTCATAAATTTTACCCTTTTTACGCATTCCAGCTGTATCAATAACACGATATTTTTGATTGTCTTTGGTAAATGCTGTATCAATAGCATCTCTTGTTGTTCCCTCAACATCAGAAACAATAACTCTTTCTTCTCCTAATAAAGCATTTGTTAAAGATGATTTACCAACATTTGGTCGTCCAATGATTGAAAAACGTATTTCATCATCTTTCTTTTGCTCTTGACTATGAGGTAATAAATGAATAACTTGATCTAATATATCCCCTATACCTATACCATGACTCCCTGATACAGCAATAGGATCCCCAATCCCTAAATTATAAAAATCATATATATCATTTTGATATGCTTGGTCATCAATTTTATTCACAGCTAAAATAACAGGTTTATTTGACTTTTGTAACATTCTAGAAACAAATAAATCTTCCTTTGTAACTCCTTCTCGTCCATTCACTACAAATAAAATCACATCAGCTTCTTCAATCGCAATTTCAGCTTGCATTTTAATTTGTTCTGTAAATGTCGCATTTTCCAATTCAATACCACCAGTATCAATTAAACGAAAACTTCTTGTTAACCATGAAGCATTAGCATAAATACGATCCCTTGTAACTCCTGGTATATCCTCAACAATAGAAATCCTTTCTCCAACAATACGATTAAAAATTGTTGATTTTCCTACATTTGCACGTCCTACAATAGCAACAACACCTTGTATCATTATGCCCACTTCCTTTCTTATTTATATAATTATATCCTTTGTAATACTAAATTCATAACATGAGCAACAACTTCATCTAAAGTCATTTCAGAAGTATCAATTTCAATTGCATCTTCTGCTTTTCTTAATGGTGAAATTTCACGTGTCATATCTTGTTCATCACGTTTAGCAATCTCTGCTTGAATAGCTTCTAAATCAGCTTCAATTCCACGTTCTATATTTTCTTTATATCTTCTTAATGCTCGACATTCAATACTTGCAACTTGATAAATCTTCAATTCAGCATCTTTTAATACAACAGTTCCAATATCTCTACCATCCAAAATGACACCTCCACCTTGTGCCATTTCTCTTTGTTTTTGTACTAAAAACTCTCTCACTTGATTATAACGAGATACTATACTTGCTCCCATTGAAACTTCATTTTCTCTAATCAATAAAGTTACATCTTCTTGATTCAAATGAATAGTTCCATCAGGACACATTTGAATATCAATTTCTTTTAATAATTGACATACTCCTTCTTCATCTGTATAATCAACTTTATTTTTTAATGCATAAAATGCTACACAACGATACATTGCACCTGTATCAATATATGTATAATTCAAATTTTTAGCAACAAGTTTAGCAATGGTAGATTTTCCTGCTGCTGCTGGTCCATCAATAGCAATTGAAATTTTTTTCATATATTTTCCTCTCTTCCCTTAAAAAACTAAGGTCTCCCTTAGTTTTAAAAAAATAATTGTTTTGCAATCAAAAAGACTAAAACCAAAAATATAGCCATAAATACAACAATAACATAATTTAAAATAGTTACAAGCTTTCCTCCATTTTCTTCTTGTTTATCAGTATCTTCAATTGGTTGAGTTTTTATTACTTTTTCCTCTTTAACAACTGTTTTTTCCATATCAACAGCTCGTGTTTTTTCAAAATGCTCTTCCTCACGTTTTTTTCTTTCTTGACGAGCTTTTTTCTTTTCTTGTTTCATAAGTTCATCAATTGACAATTCTTCTTCATATTTTTTTAATTCTTCAGCATCTTCTTCTGGAGACATAGCCGCCAATCTTTCTAATAATGACATTTTTTTAGTTGGCTCTTCTTGTTGAACTTCTTGGACACTTTCTTCTTTCGCTCCATGTGTTGGAACATAACTACTATCTTGTTTTATTTTATTAAGAATATCTAATCGTGTATTATATCGTTCTTTTCCTACTGTTACTTTTGCTTCTCTTAATGCATTGACAACATCTTCACTATCTTGATCTAATGTTTCATATGATAATGGTTCAATTAATGTATCTTCTATTTTCTTTTCTTCTTGTTTAGGCATAAATGCTAAAAAATCATCATCTTCTTCTTGAGAAGCTGTATTCATATCTCGATTAATTGCGACTTCTTCTTTCATTTCATCTCTTAATTCTTTATATTTACTTACTCTTGTTTGTTTTTCCATTTTTATCACCGCCTCTATTATAGCATAACTTAAAAAATTATGAAAATAATCTTTAAAAATAATTATATTTCATCTATAATGGGTGAAAATATATATCAAGGAGGTTTGTATATGTATAAAGTGAATGAAAATTGTATTGGATGTGGTGCTTGTACAAGTATCTGTCCTGATGTTTTTGAATTAAATGATGATGGATTTGCTGAAAATATTATGGGTGATGTTCCTTCTGAATTAGAAGCAGATGCTAAAGAAGCAGCTGAATGTTGTCCAGTTAATGCTATTGTTAAAGAATAAAATTCTATACAAAAATAGATCCCTTGAGGGATCTTTTATTTTTGATAATTTTGATGATAAGAATTCATTTCATTTTCAATTAAATTTTTCTTTGCTTCACTTTGAGGCTTTTTAAAAAAAGTAATCGTATTACATTTATTACACCAAATGAAATGAACACCTTCTAACTTCTTATATTCTATAAATGGTTCTTTAGCTCCGCAAATTCCACAGACATTTTCCTTTTTATCTAATACAACACTACGCATCTTGATACCTCCTTAATTCTCATTATAATCATAATATGAGGTACATCAATAAACTTCATCATCAAAATATCGACAATATCTACTTCTTTTTCACATAATCCTTATCAATTCAATCAATTATTTATTTTTTCTTACTTTGACTTTCTTTGCTAGTGCGATATTTTTCATTTCTTTAACTTCTTGAGGTTTCAATATACGATATTCTCCAGGTTTTAAACCTTTTAAATGAATATATCCAATTTGACTACGATGTAATCTTTTAACACGATGTCCCATTGATTCAAACATTTTCTTAACTTGACGATTTTTGCCTTCCACTAATTTAATAATTAACATTGTTGTTTGATGTTCAATATCTTTACCAACAACTCTTATTTTACATGGCAAAGTCTTTACACCTTCTAAATAAACACCTTTTTCTAATTTGTGTAAAGTATCTCCATTAACAAGTCCACTGACTGTAACTTCATAGACCTTTTCTAAATGAGAACTTGGATGCATCATTAAATTTGCAAAATCCCCATCATTACTCATCAATAATAAACCAGTCGTATCATAATCTAATCTTCCCACAGGATAAATACGTTCCTTAATATCCTCAAAATAATCAATAACTGTCTTTCTCCCTAATTCATCACTTAAAGAGCAAATACACCCCTTTGGTTTATAAAAAACATAATAAACCTTATTTTGTCCCTCTAAAGCCTTATCATCAATCATGATAAGATCTCCTTTTTTAACCTTAAATCCCATTTCACTTATGACTTCACCATTGACTTTGACTCTTCCTTCACGAATTAAGTCTTCTGCTTTTCTACGTGAAGTATATCCGCTTGTCGCAATTGCTTTTTGTAGTCTTTCCATAGTATCACGTCCTTTCCATTCCATTATACATATATTTATGAATTATACAAATACTTTTAAATAAAAGATAATTGCTAACAATACAGCTAAAAAATCCATAAATAATCCTACCCATAGTGCATATCTTGTATTTTTAACATGAATTGTAGAAAAATATAATGTAATGACATAAAGGGTTGTATCGCTTCCGCTTTGTATAAGTGTTGCTAATAAACTTAAAGGGTGATCTACTCCAAATAATTCATAAATAGAATATAAAAAGGAAAGTGAAGCATTTGCACTAATAGGACGTAAAAATCCTAAAATAACAATATCTATGGGAATACCTATCCATTGAATAATAGGTTGAATAACAAAACTTAATATATCAATAAAACCACTACTTCTTAATAATTCAACAAATAACATAAATGCTATTAAAGTTGTAAAAATAGGTTTAATAAGAATTAAAGCATCTTTAACACCATCTATAAACATATCAAACATATTACATTTTTTCATCAAACCATCTATAAATACAATAATTAAAAAAATGATAATAATTTTATTCATGATCAATCACCCTTTGAATCATCAATCCAATAATAATAATTGTGATAGAAATAATAAGCATATATGGATAAAATTCATATAAAGATGTTGAACCAAATTGTCTTCTTAACATAATCATTGATGATGGAAATAAACATAAACCTGCTGTATTCATAATAACAAGTGTCAACATAGCTTTACTTGGATAAGAAGGATGAGGATTTAATTCATGAAGTCTACGAAATGCCTTAATACCAGAAAGTGTGGCTAATGTTCCTAATCCTAATAAATTTGCAACAACATTTGAAGAAATATAACTATAGACTTTCTCACTTTCTAAAATATCTCCATAAATAAAATGAAGTATAGGTTTTAATAAAAAAGCAAAATAATTCATAAAACCTGTTTTTTCTATAATATTTAAAAAACCTCCCCACAAGCATGATGATAAAATTAACGTTGTTACTAAATCTAAAACAATATAAGGGGTATCCATCATTGCATTAACCATATCTTCTTCTCTATGCAATAAAAAACCACAAATTAAAAATAATATCATTCCATAACGCCATATTTTAGCCATTAAAAAATTCTCCTAATAATATTATCCAATATCTTATAATTGTCTTTAATTTACCTTCTTTTTTAATTTGATAAATAGAATCTTTTGAAACATAAACTTGCATTGTATTATCAACTTCTTTAAAAGTTGTCTTTGTTGTTTCATCCCCAGTATAATATAAATCTTGATCTATTAAAAAAGAATGTCCATGATATTGATAAATCCCCTTTGGTAAAATTAAAATTCTTTGAAACTTCTCAAAACATTCTTCATACATTTTTTCATGAAATTCAAAATCATTTCCACAATTAAAAGTAACAATAATTAAAGACATATCATTCTTTATAGCACGTGTTACTAAAGTACGTCTAGCTTTCTTTGTAAAACCTGTCTTTCCTCCCACACAATACTCATATTCCTTTAACAATTTATTTTTATTATGCCAAGTTCCTCCTCCATCTTCTCTTTTATAACTTTCTTTAGAAACAATATCATTAAAAATTGGATTTTGACTACAATAACTCATTAATTTAGCCATATCATAAGCACTAGAACGATTTCCCTCATCTTCCTCATCTAGTCCTGTTGGATTAGAAAAATGTGTATCAGACAAGCCTAATTCTTGAGCTTTTTTATTCATCATATCTACAAATTTTGGAATATCTCCACCAATATTTTTAGCTATACAATTGGCTGCATCATTACCACTTCGTAACATCAATCCATGTAATAAATCTCTTAAATTAATTTTATCGCCTATATGTATATAGACGCCACTTCCCCAAGCTTCATTCACTTCTTCCCCTATCGTATAGACATCATCTAAATCACCATTTTCTATCGCAATAATAGCTGTCATAATTTTAGATATAGAAGCAACACTTTGAACATGGTGTTCATTTTGACTAGATAAAACATTTTGATTATAAGAATCCATAACAACATATGATTTTCCTTGAAAATTAACTGCTTTAACACTTTGTAAACTCAATATCAATATACATAAACATAATAATTTCTTCATTATATCACCAATATAATTTATGAATGATTTATAATATTTATGTTTATTCTTTTAAAAGTTTGTTTAACTTCAATAAGACTTTTTACAAAAGAAAAAGATAACTTTTAAAAAGTCATCATATTCTTTATATCTTTTTTGTAAATATTGAATCATTAACAAATGGCATATCGTTAAAACTAAAATAAAGTATTACTAAAGAATGTGAAATAGGTAATTCCTTTATAAAAATTAAAATAAATGTTATGACTTCTAATAAAAATATAATAATTAATAGCTATTTTTTATATTCTTTCTTTTTACCTTCTTTATTTGATAAGACAATCAATTCTTCTTTTATAAACTTTATGGGTATACTGTCTCCAACAATATACATTCCATATGTTATTTTCAAAGCCAATAATTTTACCAAAATCGCAGTAACTCTCGTTTCTTTGCTAGTATAGTAATAATAACAGCACTATCTATGATTTTTAATTATTAAACTATATCCTTCATACAAATTCTCATAAATAATATTTGCATTATTATCTTTTGTAATGACCTAAACTATATGAAATATAACTACAAAAATAAATGATATATTTTAAAAACGTTTTCTAATTTAATTAGAATATTTAATATATGTGCCAATCAATACCTATTATATATTTCATTCATATGAGTCATAACGTGATGTATAAGAAAAAAATTTAAAATATTTCTTATTTGATTATTACTGCCTCTAATATTTTTCATTACTCATTTTTATTCGTAGTTGTTCTCTAATACGCTAAATATCCATATATTGCTTCTTAATATTAAAAAAATAATTATTGCTCATAAAACTATTTAGTCTTTAAAAACATACAAAAAGAGAAAATCTTCTCATATATAAAAACAAACAAGATTTCTTTTTAAAAAAAATCTTTCAAAATACATTTTTCATATTCCTTTCTTCTTATATATCAATAAAATAAAAGTAATCTTATCAATATAAACATATTGTTGAGATATAAAAGAAAGAGGCATAGTTTTCATATATTCCTTTCAGCCTCTTTCTTAAAATAAAAAAAGGAGAGAAAAAATGAAGAAAATCTTATTGGCCTGTAATGCAGGTATGTCTACAAGTTTATTAGTTTCAAGAATGGAGAAAGCCGCTAAAGAAAAAGGAATTGAAGTTATGATTACTGCTGTTGGTGTTCTTGAAGCAGAAAAAATACTTAATGAATGGGATGTTTGTTTATTAGGACCACAAGTAAGACACCATATTAAATTATTACAAGAAAAAGCGAATGGAGTACCAGTTAGTATTATTGATATGCGTGATTATGGATTAATGAATGGAGAAAAAGTTTTAGAAACAGCTTTAAAGATGATTGAAAATAAATAAAAGGAATGGTGAAAATGGATGTTTTTTTAAGAGAAATTAATTATCAAATATTTAAAAGATATGTTTATTATTGTTTACCAAAATCAAAAATAAAGAATAATCAATTTGGTACAATTCTTATTCACAACCAATTACATTGTCAAATATTTTTTACAAATCAATTCGTTATAGAATTAAGTATAGAAAAAAATAATAAACCATTTTATTACTTACATTTTGAATTTATTGATTTTTCAAATGCAATTCAACTTTTTCATGATTTTATGGAATACCTTATTCCTCATGATCCTATTAAAGTTCTTATATGTTGTAGTTCTGCATTAACATCTTCTTATCTAGTAGAAGAACTGAAAAAATATATTCAAAAAAATCATGAAAATATTAATATTACAGCATCCAGTTTTCATCACATTCATGAAAAAGGCAAAGATAGTGATCTTATTTTACTTGCTCCTCAAGTAGGATATCTTGCTAAAAAATATGCTCGTTCTTTTAATATTCAAGTTATACCAACAAATATATATGCAACATATAATTATTCAAAAATAGTAGAAATGATTAAAAATGCTATCAAAAGATGAAAAAAATATCATTTTCTACTTTTTTTGTTATAATACAATTATAGAATGGAGGTTTTTCTATGATTAATATTTTTACTCAAATAAAATCCAATAATGATCTATCACATAATGAACAGATTATTGCTCATTATATTTTAGAGCATCCTCATCAAGTCCTTGAAATGAATACAAAACAGTTAAAAGAAGCTTGTTTTGTTTCTACTGCCACTATTTATAGATTATGTGAAAAATTAGGTTTATCTGGCTTTTCTGAATTGAAAGTACGTATTTCTAGTTCTTTAAATGAATATATGCGTGATGATGATCATTTTGATTATGATTTCCCTGTTCAAAAATATCAAACTCACTTTGAAATTCTTAATAAAATTAAAGAAGATTATGAAAATACACTTGCTTCTACATTCAATCTTTTTAGTTTAGAAAATTTAAGATATGCAGTTCAAGCTTTAAAAAAAGCTAAGGTTATTGATATTTATGCTTCTTCAGGAAATATCTATCTTGCACAAAATTTTCAATTTCAAATGCAAGAAATTGGTGTTTTTGTGAATGCACCAATTGAAGAATACCATCAAAGACTATTAGCTTCACAAAGTGATGAAACACATCTTGCCATTATTATTTCATTTGGTGGGCGAGGGATTTTATCTAATATTATTCCTCAAATATTGCAAGATAGAAAAACACCTATATTACTTATTTCTTCTTATCAATATACACCTCAATATATGGTTGATTATCACTTATATATTTGTTCTTTAGAGAATCATTATAAAAAAATTTCATCATTTTCAACACGTTTATCTGTTCTTTATATATTAGATGTTTTATATACATGTTATTTCACTTTAGATTATGAAGCAAATATTCAAAAGAAATTAAGTTATTACGAAGTCATTGCTAAAAATAATCCATGAGAAAATATTTCTATTTTTTATTATCAAGAATGGGAATATTTATAAATATTTCTCATTTTTTTAGACTGTTATTGTTTTTATATTGATCTTTTTTATAATAAAGTCAAGGAGGAAAGATAATGAATATTAAAGCAATTATGTGTGATGTAGATGGAACATTACTCACAAATCAAGGTGTTGTTTCACCTAAAACAATTGAAGCTATCAAAAAAGCAAGAAATCGTGGAATCCTTTTTGGATTATCTACTGGAAGAGATGTGAACAGTGTCAAAACACTTTTCAATGAATGGGGTATTGAAGGATTAGTTGATTCAATAGTTGGTACTGGTGGAGCAGAAATATGTGATTTTATACTCAATGTAGAAAAACAAAGTTATCCATTAGATGGACATTTAATTAAAGAAATTATAGAACATTTTGAAGATATGGATGTTAACTTTGCAATTCCTTGGGAAGGAATTCTATTCTCTCCAAAAGATGATAAGCATATTCAAGAATTAGCTAAAGCTGATAAAGTTCCTTATCAGGTTGTTGATTTTGATGAGTTTTTAAAAGAGCCTAGACCTAAACTTGTTATTTTATGTCAAGCTGAAACAATGAAAGATGTTGTAGAAAGAAGTAAAACTTTTAAAAATGATCAATATAAATCAGCTTCTTTAATTACAGCAAGTACTCTTTTTGAATATATGGATCCAAGAGTATCTAAAACTTTAGGATTAAAACAAGTGATGGAAATGCACAATATTGATATGAAAGAACTTTGTACATTTGGTGATGCTGATAATGATTATGATATGACTCTAAATGCAGGTGTAGGAGTTGTTATGGCAAATGGTAGTGAAAAAACAAAAAGTGTTGCTGATTATATTACAGATGATAATAATCATGATGGTATTGCTCACTTTATTTATAAATATATTTTAGAAGAAGAGGATCAATAAGAATATTTTTATTCTCTTCATAAAAAAATAGGGATAATACTTTCCCTATTTTTTTATACTTTATTATCTATAAAATGATATCTTTCAAACATATAAACAACAAAATATGCAATACATGTTCCAGAAATAATCCCCACCAAAACATCAGTTGGATAATGAACTCCCACATATAATCGTGAAAAAGCAATGAGACTAGCAAGAATAATAGCTATCATTCCATACTTTTTATCAACCATTTTATAAATAACAACAGCTCCAGCAAAAGAAGAAGCAGAATGTCCTGATGGAAAAGAAAAATCTGATTGTGCTTCAATTAATCTTGTTAAACCTTCAATAGTCTCATAAGGTCTTATTCTTAAAAAACTATTTTTTAAAATTCCATTATTAATAAGCAGTGATAAAAGTAATGCACATATCATCATATATGCTATTTTTCTTGTTTTATTAAACAATAAAAATATCACTGTTAATATAATCCAAATCATTCCAAAATCACCTAAATGTGTTATAAAAACCATAATAGGAGTGAAGATATCATTTCTTATAAATTCTTGTATAAATAATAGTATTGAAGCTTCCATTATCACTATTCTCCTTTAATTAATGATACTTTTAAAAATTTTAACATATATTTTTATAAAAACCAAAAAAAACTGAATTTTCACTCAGTTTTTCTTTCTTCTTGCTTGTATAATATCTTTGATATCAAATGGAGTATGATCTTCTGGCACAGAATAAACATCTATAAAAGGTACATCCTCTACTGCTCTTATTGGAAACTCTGATTTAGCTGTAACATCTTTCATATCACAAATAATTTCTCCAATATACATAGCAGGTTTTACTTTTCTACTTTCTAAAGGAACAATTTCTCTATGATTGCATGTATAAAGCAAATTATATCCTTTTTCAAATGTTGCATAGTCATCTTTAATATCAACAATTCTTATTCTTCCTTTTGCTATGACAGAACGATAATCATGCCTATGCCCTTTATATGGTCTATCTGGAAAATCATTAAACATACTAAACTCTAAACATACTTTTGAATTTCTTTTCATTAAATCAACTTTATGTCCTTTTTTCATAAAATGGACATATACATAAAGTTTATCATCGTTAATTTCAAAACCAAAATTAACTGGAACAACATATGGATAACCATCTTCATCATTTAATCCCATATGTACATGATGGAATTGTTGAAGCATTGCTTCAATGAATAGTGGATCTACAACTTCTCTTTCAAAATGTATCATTTTTTATTATCCTTTCTTTTTATTTTTTTATAATTGGTTTCATTCTTTCTTGCATATATTCATTTAACCATTCTTCACTTGCTTTTTCATGAATACATTGTCCATTTATATTTTTAGTTAAATAAACAATAGGTTCTTGTGTATCTGTTGCTACAACAAAAGAAAAACCACTTATATTTGTTGCTGCACCCCATTCACCCTTATTATTCATTGCAACAACAGAAATATCTCCTGCCTCTCCTCTTCTTTCTTTTAATTCTTTATCTAATTGATTCACAGCAATTTCACATGCTTGTTGGGGATTTTTTCCTTCTTTCATCAATCTCACTATTTCATAAGAAATACATCCCTTCATTAAATCTTCACCTAATCCTGTAGCAGTTGCTCCTCCAACCTTAGAATCTACATAAAAACCTGAACCAGAAATTGGTGAATCACCAATTCTTCCTTGCTTCTTCATAAACAATCCACTTGTTGATGTGGCAGCAGTCATTTTTCCATCATTATCAAGACACACCATTCCAACTGTATCATGTCCATCATAAGGTTTTATTTGTTGTTGAAGTATTTCTTGTTGACGATTGTGATAATGGATTTTAGCTCTATCAGTTAACATATTTTTACTTTCAAATCCTTCATCATATGCGAACTTTTCTGCTCCATACCCTACTAACATATTATTAACTTTTTCTTTTGATAATCGTTTTGCAATAGATATAGGATTAGCAAAATCTTTAATTGCCCCAATAGCACCAATATCTAATGTATCACCATCCATATATGCAGCATCTAATTCAACTTCCATTGCTTCATTAGGAAGTCCTCCATATCCAACTGATTTATAATAAGGAAAATCCTCAACATTTCTTATTGCAGTTTCAATAGCTTGAGAAGCCTTTCCATCTTGAATTAAAATTTTTTCAGCCTCTTCAATACCTTCTAATGCCATACGCCAAGTAGCAATAATGCCCCACATAACATCTCCTCCTTTTATGATAAAACTATTATAACATGACTTTATTCTTCACTCAAAGTAAGATATATACCATTTCATAAAACATATTAAACAATCCTGCTAATATCATAACAAAAATTGGATTCATTTTCTTTTTTAAAAGCAAATATAAACAAACACAAAATATAGCAATCATTTGAAATTTTAATGTATCAAATGAAATATTATTTTCTTGAAAAAAGGCTGAAATTATAATAGATAATCCTGCAACAGCGATTAATGAAACAACAGCTGGTCGTAAAGTTTCTAAAATATTCTGTATAGTTTTTAAATGTTTATACTTAATATAAACATAAGCTAATATTGTAACAAGAATACATGAAGGTAATATACAACCTAGTGTTGCTACAACTGCTCCTGGTACATCTGCAACTTTCATACCAACAAAAGTAGCAGAATTAATAGCAATTGGTCCTGGAGTCATTTGAGAAATTGTTATTAAATCAGTAAACTCTGTCATACTCAACCAATGATAAGTATCAACAACTTGATTTTGAATAAGTGGCATAGCAGCATACCCTCCACCAAAACTAAAAAGTCCTATCTGTAAAAAACTCAAAAAAAGTTGAATATATATCATGCTATTCTCCTTTTCATATATATTGATTGAATCAAACCAATACATATACAAATTATTATAATAATAACAACATTTATTTTAAAAATATAATTAGCTATAAAAGAACAAATCATAATAATGATACATAAAGAATTTTTTTGTTTTAATAAACCTGATGCCATTTCATAAACCACACCAATAATAACGGCACTCACTCCTGCTTGCATACCTTCTAACATAAAACGAATATATAAATTCTCCTTAAAAAGCTGGTAAAAAAATGAAACAAAAGAGATAATAAAAAATGGTGGAAGAATAGTTGCAATAACACTAACAATAATTCCTAATACACCACATAATTTATATCCTAAAACAATAGCTCCATTCACAGCAATTGGTCCTGGTGCTGATTGAGCAATCGCAACTAAATCTAATATTTCTTTTTCCTCAATCCAATGATATTCATCTACAAACTTCTTTTTCATAAGGGAAATAATGACATATCCTCCACCAAAAGTAAAAGCACTTAAATATAAAGTTGATATAAAAAGTTTAAATAAAATATCTTTCTTCATAATATATTCTTACCTTCTTTCTCATTATATCATTAATTAAAAACATATTCCTATTATGAATATGTTATCTTTTCTTATCAATATTTTGTTTAATATACTGAATTGTTGCATCTAAACCATGTTGGTCTAAATATTGAAGTAATTGTTCAAGTAATAATCGTGTATCTGGATGCATAATATAAGAATGCTTTCCTCCTTCATAGTATGCCAAAGGAGAATGATCAGTATATTTTTTCCCTTGATAGACTTGACTTGCTGCAACACGATCACAAAACATTTCTAAAATATAACGATTAGGCATCCTACCAGGTTTTAATCCTGAACGTGTATAATCAACCCAATATTCCCAATGATGTCTATTTCTGCCTTTATGATGTAACCATGCTGTTGAATAACCTTTTTCATCTCTTTCAGCTGAGTTAGGAGATTTATCTCCTTGATAATAATGAACACCTGTCATAAACTCACAAGGAGCATATTTTGATAAATCATGTAATATTCCTTGTTTATATAATCCTATACGAAAACATAGTTTTCCTACAAAAATTTTATGCTTTGTTATTGTTTTAAAATGTTGAAATGCTTTCATACCTATCACCATAAATAGTATACTCTTTTTTTATTCTTGAGTAAATCTCTTTTCTTTTTTTATAGAAATGTTATAATAGTAAAGAATATTATGGAGGTGATATTATGTTACCATTTAAAATTGATGTTCAAACAAATATCCAAGATGGAGATTTAACAATTGAAACATGCTCTCAAATTATTGAGATATTACAAAATTCATATAAAACAATAAGAAGAGAGATGTATAATCATTTCTTAGGTATGAAGCATTTAAAAAAAGAGCTTATTTTTGTTGCTGTACTTGCCATCATATATATGATAACAGAAGATATGCTTTTTGTTTATTTTATGCCTATCTCAGTTCTTCTTGCAATGATTAGTGCTATTGCTAGTGCTGAATACTTAACATCACAAACTAAAAAACAAATTATGAATCAAATACAACATTTTAGAGAAATGAAAGAAAGATTAATAAGAGACCAAAAAATCAAGGTTTAATACCTTGATTTTTTAATTCTTCTAATACTTTTCTCACATTATGAGCAGCATCTTCTTGTATTTCAATAATTTTTGCTCCCCTACTTCTAGCAACTTCTCTTAAATCACAAGCTATCGCTGTATGATATGAACATCCAATAACTATAAATATGTCATTAACTTCTAAATCATAAACCATTTCATATGCTTTTTGATAATTTGGTGCTGGATCGCCATATAAAACTGGTTTATTATATAATGAATAGGCGATGTCCATTTCATCATCTTCAGGTAAACCACCATGAAGCTCCAAAGCATCACTTCCAGCAAGTTTATGTAAACCATCAATATTCATTGTCATAACTGGAATCTGGTATTGTGCTAAAGCATAATGTGCATCATTTGGTTTTGCTCCATTCATATTGGCTTTTAACTGCTTAATAACTTTGTTATATTCTTTATGATATTTATTTGCATAACTTCTAAAAAGTTTTTCTCTTACATCTGGTTTCTCCATAAAAGTAGGAATATTAGATTGTTTTGATATTCCTGCTCCAGTAAACGCAATTATTTTCATCGTATCACACTCCATTCTTAGTTCTCATTATATCATAACAACTAAAAAAGCAACAACTTTCAATTGTTACTCATATATTATCTCTATTAAAATTTTCAATGTCTTATTCACTAATTTTACTCTTTTATACCAGATAGATAATTTCTTTTCAAAAAATTTTTATAATATATTTTTTATTTCTTAGCTCTATACTAAATTTATCATTAATCAAAATCAATACCAATCATGCTTTTCATTTCTATCTAATTCATTAATTTGTTTCATTTCTTGATTAGTAAGTTCAAAGTCAAAAATTGAAATATTCTCTAAAATATGATTTGGATTACTTGATCCAGGAATAACAATAACACCTTTTTGTAAATTCCATCTTAAAATAATTTGAGCTACTGATTTATTATGCTTTTTCGCTATATTTACTAACACCTTATCTGATAACATTTCTTTGGTGTGACCTCTTCCTCCTAATGGATACCATCCTTCCATAACTATCCCTTTTTCATGTATATAGTCTATGACTGCATTTTCTTGATAATAAGGATGTATTTCATTTTGAATGACTGCTGGTATTATTGATATCTGTGGCAAAAACTCTTCTAATTCTTCAATATACCAATTTGATAAACCAATAGAACGTATCTTACCTTTATTTACTGCCTGTTCCATAATTTTATAAGCTTCTACATCATATTCACCTGGATGATGTAGCAACATCAAATCAATATAATCAACATCTAATTTTTCAAGAGCTTCATCTATAGCTTTTGAGGCATTTTTATATTGATCCATATAGAGTTTTGTTGTAATAAAGATATCTTCTCTAGGAACACCTGATTGTTGAATAGCATTACCAACACTCTCTTCATTATCATATATATAAGCAGTATCAATTAATCTATATCCGCTTTCAAGAGCAAATCGAACAGATTTCACACATTCCTCATCTAAAAGACTATAAGTTCCAAGCCCAACAATCGGCATTTGACGACCATTATTAAGCATAACAGTAGGAGCTATTTTGTTTACACCTTTTTTTAAATCAAATAATGAAATATTTGACTTTTGATTAAACTGTAAACTATCAATCCATTTTGTAATCTCTATTTGAGATTCATCTCCTGAAAATCTATGACCATTCATCCAAATTACTGATGAATCAGCTAATGAGTAAAGATTTTTATCACTACTTCCAATTCCACTGCTATGTGATGTACAAAAGGGAACAATTGTCTTATGAGAAAAATCATAACTTTCTAAAAACGTTGATATAATTTGTGGTGCTTGTCCATGCCAAATTGGATAACCTAGAAATATAACATCATACTCTTCAATATTATTAATTCTATTTTTTATTGTTGGTCGACTTTGACTGTTATTTTGTTCAAGACTTGTACGACTTTGATTATTCTCATAATCTAAATCTTCATTCGTATATGGTTTATCTGGTTCAATTTCATAAATATCGCAATTTATTTGCTTTGATATATTTTTAGCTATTTTTTCTGTTGTATTAGTTGCTGAAAAATAGACAACTAATTTTTTAATATCTTTATTTTGAGTAATCTTCATTTCATTTTGCTCTCTTATATCTTCATTTTGCTGATTAAAATAGATAAATCCAAAAAAACAGATTATAAAAATACCTATAACAATATCAAAGATAATTATTTTTCTTTTCATCAACAATGTCTCCTAGTTAAAAATTTTTTGTCCATTGAAATAAAGTATCATTTCTATCTAATTTTTGAATCTGTTTCATTTCCTCGTTTGTTAATTCAAAATCAAATATATCAATATTTTCAAGCAATTTTTCTTTTCTTCTTGATTTAGGCACTATAGATATACCTCGCTGCACTAAAAATCGTAAAGCAACTTGTGCTGCAGTTTTGTTATATTTTTTAGCTATTTCTAATAATATAGGCTCTTGGTCTATATTTTCTTTAGCTTGCGCAAGTGGGGCCCATGCCTGCATTTTAATATCTTGTTTTTCTAATGACTTTTGAAACTGATATTTTTGATAGTATATATGGCATTCGACTTGATTCACTGCAGGAATAATATGACATTGTTTTATAAATTTTATCAACCTTTTTTCATCATAATTTGATACTCCAATAGCTTTAACTTTTCCATTATGATAAGCTTCTTCTAAAGCATGATACATTTCTTCCTCTTGTTGATATGGTTCATGTAATAAAAGCAAATCAATATAATCTGTTTGTAAATTCTTTAAAGATTCTTCAATTGCCTTCTTTACTTTTTGATAACTGTTACTTTTCCCATATATTTTTGTTGTAATAAATAATTCATCTCTTAAAATGCCACTTTTGATAATTCCCTTGCCTACTTCCTTTTCATTATCATACATTTGTGCTGTATCAATAAGTCTATATCCATTTTCAATAGCAATACATACTGTATTAATACATTCTTTCCCTCTTAAGTCCCAAGTTCCAAGTCCAAGAAGTGGCATTTGAATCCCATTATTTAATGTCAAATATTTCATAAGTAGACCTCTTTATCCTATTTTTTCAGTAAAATCCTTCATGACTTCTGAAATCTTAATCTGTTGTGGACATACATTTTCACAACTTCGACATCCTACACATGCCGCTGGTTTTTTATCGTTTGGTAATGCAGATAATGCCATTGGTGCAATAAATCCGCCTTCACTAAAACAATGTTCATTATATAGCCCTAATAGAGATGGTATATCTAATCCTTTTGGACAATGACTTGTACAATAGCGACATGCTGTACATGGTAAAACCTTTTTTTCTAACATCTTAGAAGAAATGGATAATAAAGTGTTCCACTCTTCTTTATTTAATGATTTATCTTCTTCAAATGTTTTTATATTTTCTTTTAATTGCTCAAAGTTAGACATCCCTGATAAAACTATTGTTACACTCTCAATAGATTGCAGAAAACGAAATGCCCATGCTGGTATTTTTTCATTTGGACGAAGTGAGATAAGTTGTTTTGAGTAATCCTCTTGCAAGGATGCTAATCTACCTCCTCTTAATGGTTCCATAACCAATACTGGAATATTATATTGATTAAGTAATTCAATTTTAGCTTTAGCATCTTGGAATAAGTAATCTAAATAATTTAATTGAATTTGACAAAATTCCATTTTATTACCATAAAACTCTAAGAATCGTTTCATTGTAGGTAAATCCCCATGAGCAGAAAATCCTAAATGCTTAATTTTTCCATTTTCCTTTTGCTTCCATAAATAATCAAAGATTCCATATCTTTCATCTAAATAAGCATTAATATTCATCTCACATACATTATGAAATAAATAGAAATCAAAATAATCAACTTGGCAATTTTCTAATTGCTTTTCAAAAATTTCTTTAACTTTATTCATATTATTTAAATCATAACCTGGAAATTTTGTAGCAAGATAAAAACTATTTCTTGGATAATCCTTTAAAACTTCACCCATAACAACTTCTGATTGACCACCATGATATCCCCATGCTGTATCGTAGTAATTAATTCCTTTTTCCATAGCATAAGCAATCATTTTAGCAGTTGCTTCTTTATCAATATGATGATCATTTCCATCAATAATAGGAAGACGCATTGCTCCCATTCCTAATGCAGATAATTTTAAATCTTGAAAATCTTTATAAATCACTTATTTTTCCTCCTTCTATTTATTTAATTTTTTTAATAAATAAACCATATTTTGACCAATATTTTTCATATTTTTAATGCCTTCTTCATCATTAAATACATCACCTAACATTTGTCCATAAACCATATTCCAATATGTTGAACCTACTAGATACATTTCTTTGTTCAAGAAAAAATGATTTAAAGTTTCAATTGCATGAATTGCCCCACCTCTTCTGCAAGCAACCACACTTGCTCCAACTTTATGTTTGAACATACCTGGATTCATATCTGATACAACAGACGCTCTATCAATAAAGGCTTTCATATTTGAAGAAACATCAGCACTATAGACAGGTGATCCTAAAACAATACCATCTGCTTGAACTATTTTTTCAAATATTTCATTAAATTTGTCTTTATGAAATGAACATTTTTCCTTCCCACTACATGTAAAACAAGCATGACAAGGTTCTATAAAATCATTTGCTAACTGAATCATTTCTGTCTCAATATCATTATCTTTTAACTCATTTAAAACAGTATTAATAATCATAGCTGTGTTTGCATCTTTTCTACTACTTCCATTAATTGCAATAACCTTCATATCATTCTCCTTTATATAAGATTTAATTATAATAAATTTTTATAAATACCATTATCTAAATTAACAAAATAATATTTTGCTATTTCTTTTAGTTACTTTGATGTATTAATATATTAACATAATTTAACATCTGCATATCATTCATACTATCGTCTAATGTAATTATATATCTTCTATTTGACTATCATCATATTTAATGACCTTTTTTAAGCTATAAAAGTTATCTTTTGAACATCAATGTTATCCATATGAAAAGACTTGTCTTTTTTTGCTGAAATTGTCATTATTCTTGTGTATAGAAATACTTTATGACCATTTTCTCTAAGTATGGATAAATAATTTTATTTTTATCAGTAATTATTTAACTCTTTCCAATTAATTTTCCATCAATATCAAAAAATATAATTGCTCTCATCTCTCATTTCTTTTTATATAAATTTCTCTATATATAGTTTTTTAACTAGTCTAAGTCTTCACCATAAGACTGGATAACCTTTTTATACCAAAAGAAACTATCTTTTCGTATTCTTTTATATGTTCCTTCTCCTTCATCATTTGCATCAACATAAATCATACCATAACGTTTTTCAATCTGCCCTGTACTAGCACTTACAAGATCAATACCTCCCCATGTTGTATACCCCATTAAATCAACACCTTCTTCAACAGCTTCTTTCATTGTCTGAATATGAGAACGTAAATAATCAATGCGATAATCATCATGAATAGAACCATCTTCCTCTACTTTATCAATGGCTCCTAAACCATTTTCAATAATAAGTAAAGGAATATTATAACGATCATAAATAAAGTGCATAAAATATTTTAATCCCAAAGGGTCAATTTGCCATCCCCATTCACTTTTCTTCAAGTATGGATTTTCAAATCCAGTAAAAATATTTCCTTTACTAGCAACTCCATCAGTATGTGTTGTACGACATTGTGACATATAATATGAGAATCCTAAAAATTCTGCAGTACCACTTCTTAAATCAACAAGGTCTTGTTCAATTATATCTATCTTTACCCCTTCTTCTTCCCACAATCTTTTTGCGAATGAAGGATAACGACCTCTTATCATTGTATCAGTAGCATAACAAAAAATATCTTGAAAATATTTATAATTATCCATAACATCTACTGGATCAGGAGTAAGAGGATAAGTGCACATACCAGCAATCATACAGCCTACTTTATTTTGAGAATTAATTTGATGAGCTAATTGAACGGTTTTTGCTGAAGCAACTAACTGATTGTGTAGCTCTTGAAATCTAACTTGTGCCTCTTTTTGAGTATGTGGTAAATTTTTGAATAACATAAGAACATTAATCTCATTAAATGTTATCCACTTATTAACAAGATCCTTATATTCATTAAAACAAACTTTCGCAAATTCTATAAATTCATCAATCATATCTCGATTAGACCAACCACCATATGTTTGTTCAAAATATATTGGTTCATCATATTTATATAATGTAATAATAGGATCAATGTTATATTTTTTTAGTTCTTTGAACATATCTCTATAAAACTCAACACCTTCTTGATTAATACCACCTTTAACTCCATTTGGAAAAATTCTTGCCCATGAAATTGTTGTATTAAATGTTGAAAATCCCATTTCTGCCATTAAAGCAATATCCTCTTTATAATGATGATAGAAATCTGATGCTTTACGATTAGAGTAATATACATTATCAAAAGAAGCATATTCTCCATTCTCTGGTAAATGTGGAAACATAGCATATGCTCCTGTTAATTCTCCTTGACTTCCATCACGCTTTTTATAAATTAACTTTCTTCCACTGGTAGATGCTGAACCTACATTTGCAAAATCAACTTGTACTGGTGCCTTACCTCCTTCATTCCATCCACCTTCTGCTTGTGCAGCACTTATTGATGTACCCCATAGAAATTCTTTTGAAAAAACCATATTTAATCCTCCTGTTTTTATATCTGACTTTATTATGAAATAAACATATATCAAAAGACAATACATCTATTACAACTTGAATTTTGATTTCAATTATTTTATAAGATTCTATATAAAAACTGGAATTTGATTCCTTCTCAATATATAATGAAAAATGGAGTGATAAAAATATGATTTTATTAAATAAATTAAAAAACAAAGAATTATTATCAAGTAATGAGATATTGGTTGCTAATTTCTTGATCAATTATGAAGGAAATATTTTACAATTAAAAGCTTCAGATATTGCCAAAGAAACTTTTACATCTGCTTCAACAACAATCAGATTAGCTAAAAAACTAGGATATGATGGATGGATTTCTTTAAGAGAAGCTATATACACTGAAAAAAATTATTTAAACAATAGTCATAAAGATATTAATCCTAACTTTCCATTTTCTTATAAAGACTCTATACAAAAAATATCTAGTTTAATTGAACAATTAGAAAGTCAGACAATTCATGAAACTTCCCAACTTATTCAACATGATGAATTATCTAAGTGTATAACATATTTATCACAAGCAAATACAATCTATATATTTGCTATGGCAAATACAGCAACTATTACTTTTGATTTTCAATATAAAATGCGTTTTCTCTTTAAGAAAGTTGAAATTATTAATAATAGAGATGATTTCAGTTTTATATTTCAACTTTTAAAAGAAAGTGATTGCTGTATATTCATTTCATACTCTGGAAATACTTTTGAGGTACTAGATTATTCTTCAATAATTAAAAATTGTTGTTGCCAAACAATTTCAATAACAAGTTATCAGGAGAACATACTTGTGAATTGTACAGATGCTCATTTATATATTCCAAAAAAAGAAGAAAACTACGCTAAAATAGGGCATTTTTCTTCTAATACATCTATTCATTATCTATTAGATACACTATATGCTTGTACATTTAGTAAAAATTATGAAAAAAATATTCAAAAAAGAAAAATCTATATTAAACACACTGATAAAAGAGATGAATTATAAAAATAGAAGCTCTTTAAAACTGAAATTAGATATAAATTTAAACATTAATACAAAAAAAGATATTACTCATATAAATGAATAATACCTTTTTATTTTATATTTATAATTAATCAAATAATGGAATTAATTTTTTATTATTCACATCAACTAATCCTAAATCACTCATTTTAGCATTTGGAACAACTGGTAATGCTAAAGTAACAATACGAAGTAAAGGATTTTCAAGTTGAGTTAATCCTAATTGACGATTAGCTTGTTTCATTAAGTTCGCATCTTTAGCCAATTCTTCAGCTGGTTTTAATGATAATAAACCAGCAACTGGAAGTTCTAATGTATGAATAATCTTTCCATCTTCAACTGCACACATTCCTCCACCAACACGTTTCAATTCATTAGCAGCCATTAAAGCATTTTCTGCATAATCATAAACTATTGTTAAATTGTGAGAATCATGTGAAACAGTAGAAGCTAAAGCGCCATGTGTAGTTCCAAAACCACGAACAACATGCACAGCAATATTGTCATTATTTTGATAACGATTCACAACAGCAACGAATTTTAAATCAGGATCATTTAATACAATCTTACCATCTACAACATCCAATTCTACTGATGCTACATCACTAAGTGAATTAATTGGATCTTCAAACTCCATAATATTTGCTTTCACTTTCCCATTTTCAATAGGAGCTTTAATTGTAAAGTCATCAACAGTTAATGGTTTAATAGATACTGAATTTCTTCTTTCTAATTCAAAACTATGGTCTTTAATTTCTACACAAAGTTTACCATTTTCAGCAACTTTTTGACCACCATAGAAAACAACACTAGGTGTCATTTCTTCTAAATCATTTAATAAAATCATATCTGCTGCATATCCAGGAGCAATCGCACCTAAATTCTTTAAACCAACTTCTCTAGCTGTATTGTATGTAGCACTACGAATAGCATCAATTGGATTCATTCCATTTTGAATAGCAATACGAACAACATCATTCATATGTCCATGTACTAAAATATCTTCTGATTCACGATCATCTGTACATAAACATAAATGATCTAAATAACGACTATCCTTTACTGCATTCCAAACAGCAGGAATATTTTTACACATACTTGAATCACGCATATCTAAGAACATACCATTACGATATTTTTCATAGGCTTCATTTGTATCACGGCTTTCATGACAAGTATTTGGTCCACCACATAAATATGCACTTAACATTCTACCACTTAAAAATGGTGCATGTCCTTGTAAATATAATCCTTTCTTTTCAGCAACATCAAGAATATCCATCATACGATCTTCTCCATGAATAACTGCTAAAAAGTCCATAACTTCTGCAAGTCCAAGAACTCTTGGAAGTTTTGTTAATTCTTCAATTTCTTTTGCTAAGAAATCAGCTCCTGCATTTTCAAGACCAGGAACAGCTGGAACACATGAAGGAATATCAATACATTGACGCATTGGTAAGTCATCAGCATCATCATGCATATATTTAACGCCTTCAACACCCCAAACATTTCCAATTTCATGAGGATCTGTAATAACTGTTGTTGTTCCCCAAGGAATAACAGCTTTTGCAAAATTACGAGGAACCATCATAGAACTTTCAATATGTTCATGAGAATCAATTAATCCTGGAATAAGATACATTCCTTTTGCATCTACCACTTCATCTGCTTTAATTGTTTCTTCATCATTTAATTCAATATGAGCAATAAAACCATCTTTAACATAAACAGTTCCATGATCAATATTTCCATTAAACATATTTACAATCTTAGCATTCGTAATAGCTAAATCACTATTAATCTCTCCTAAAGCAGCCTTTAACAATACTTTTTTATCTTTACATTTAATTTTCATATATGTCTCCTTTTATCCATAAATAAAATATAAAATAAGAGGAATAGCAAGAATATACATACCAATATGTATTTCACTAAATTTACCTGTAATCACTTTAATAAATAAATGAGCTATAATACCAGCTGCTATACCTGCAGCAATACTTCCCATAAAAGTTCCAAACATAATCATAACAAATGGTCCAAAACTTTCTGTAAAATCACTAAAATCAATATCCTTAAATCCACTAATCATTAAGAATCCTACAAAGATTAATGCTGGTCCAGTTGCACAATCTGGAATAATTAATACAAGTGGTGCAAAGAACATCATAATAATAAACATAATTCCTGTAACAACAGAAGCAAAACCACTACGTCCACCAGCTTCTACACCAGAAGTTGATTCTACATAAGTTGTAATTGTTGTACATCCACAAATAGCACCAACACAAGTTCCAATAGCATCTACTAAGAATGGTTTTTCAATTCCTGGAAGATTTCCATCTTCATCTAACATATTTGCTTTTGAGGCAACTCCCAATACAGTTCCTAATGTAGAGAAGAAATCACCAAAGAAAGCAATAAACATTAAGACAACCCCTTCGGCAGTCCAAATTGTAGAAAAATTGATATTTCCAATAACATTTGTTACAGCTGAGAAAGAAGGAACATCAAAAATTGTATCAGGTAAACTTGTAATTCCTAAAGGAATACAAATTAATGTTGTTGCAACAATACCAATCAACATAGCCCCTTTAACTTTATATGCAGTTAATGTCGCAATTAAAAGTAATCCAAATAATGAAACCAAAACAGTAGGTTGAGTGAAATCACCCATTGCTAATCCAGCAGAAAAATCACAAATACCTGTACTTTTTAATCCTAAATAAGCAATAAAGAATCCAATACAACTACTAATAGCTGTTTTGATATTTTTTGGAATCATACGCACAATTAAATCACGAATACCAAAAACTGATAAAGCCACAAAAATAATTCCTGTTACTAAAGTCATACCTACAATTTCCCCAAAAGAAATACTTCCACTTTGTAACATACCACCAAACATAAAATTACTTCCCATACCACAAGAAAGTGCGAATGGTAAGTTAGCATAGAATGCCATAAATAATGTAATGATTCCTGACACTAAAGCAGTTGTAATCAATACAGCTTCTTTTGTAATCAAAACACCATTAACATCAATCAATTCAGGCACACCAAAACCTACAATTGCATTAGGTTGTAATACCAAAACATATGCCATAGTCATAAATGTAGTTAATCCAGCAATAAGTTCAGTATTAAATGTTGTTCCACGTTCTTGAAACTTAAATAATTTTGAAATTTTTTCCATTTTCCTTTTCCTTTCCACTTTTCTCCCTTAAGACCTTATAAATAAAATCACTTAAGACTCTGCCATTATATTATAAATATAACTAAATTTCTAGTATCTTCTATAAAATAAGACATAAAACCACTTTTTATTTTTTTAATATTAATCAAAAATCTTTTTATCTTAACATTTTTTGCTAAAATATTTCTATTTTTCTTGAAATCATCTATTATTTTTTGATATTCCTTTTATAAAAATAAGTTTCCAATTAAGAAAATTTCTTCTTTTTTTATCATACTATGCTAACATAAAAATATATACAAATTAAAAACATAGTAATTATGAATAATCTTTATTATATATAATTAATAAATTTCTTCAAAAATACACCCTTCCATTTTATAATAATAGATAAGGAGTGATAGGTATGGATGAATTTTTAAGAGATATAAGTGTCTCTGTTTTTAAAGAATGGATACTTTTTCAAAAATATAATGAATATCAAATTAATTTTAATCAAGAAGATCCAGATAAAATTTATATAACTACTGAATATGGAAATGGAACAATTATTTTTAATGACTATAATATTATAGAATTTCAAGTTATTAATACATTAAATAATGAAACTGAATTTTATCTACATTTTCAAATGAAAACAATGAAACATGCTTTAGAATTATTTTATGAAATGTTAGATTGTTTAAAAAAATTAGTACATAGACCTATTACTAAAATTTTATTAAGTTGTAGTGGAGGTTTAACAACTTCCTTCTTTGCTTCTAAGATGAATGATGCAGCTCGTTTATTATTCTTAAATTATCATGTTGAAGCCATTGGATATAACCAATTATTTGATGTTGGAAATGATTATGACATTATCATGTTAGCACCCCAAATATCTTTTATGCATGCTAAAGTGCAAGAAATTTTATCAAATCAAATTGTTATTAATATCCCACCACAAGTGTTTGCTAAATATGATGTAGGAAAAATGATAGCTATTATGAAAGAAGCTTTTGATAATAAAAAAAATGATTCACTATCTCAAATAAAAACCAAACCATTAACTATTCATTCTCATATACATTGTACTTCTAAAGTCTTGAGTTTATCAATTATTAGAAATAGTAATCGAATTCATATTGCTTATCGTCTTTATGGACCACATAATCATATTATTATAGATAAAGAAATTATTAAAAATAAATTGGTATTACAAGATATTTGTGATGTCATTGATACAATTCTTGTCCAACATCCTGATACCAAAAAGATTGGTATTTCATTACCTGGTATTATTACTGATAATCTTATTACGTCTTTATCTATTCCAGGATTAGATGAAGTCAGCATTGATTACTTAAAACAAAAATATATACAAAAAATGATTTTTACAAATGATGTGAATGCAGTTGCTGTTGGTTACTATGCCTCACAAAAAGAATATCAGTCTCTTTCAGTTTTATTTCAACCAACAAGTTTTTTTGGTGGTGCTGGAACAATTATTAATGGTCAATTAATTTGTGGACCATCAAATTTAGCTGGTGAAGTACAATATTTACCACTTAATTTATCTGATAAAGTTTTCCAATTAAATAAAACTCCTGAGGGAACATTGGAACTTGTATCTAAAATTATGATTTCTATTATAAGTATTATTAATCCTGAAGCTATTATTTTATTTTCTTCTCTGATTCCTCAAACTGATGAATTAAAAGAAGAATTGACAAAATATATTCCCCAAGAATATATACCTCATATTATTAAAATCGATAATCTGAATGAATATAGTTTATTGGGTAGTATGATTCTTTGTGCACAAAGTTCATAAACTTTATAAATTTTCAACATTTCATGGAAACCGCTTTCAAAAAATGGTATAATAACCATAACAAGAAAACATTATATAGAAAAGGAGACGATACCCATGGACTTAAATAAAAAAGTTGAAGAATTAAACAATGAAAAGCACAAGTTATTATTAATTATTGGTACGCCTGGTAGTGGTAAGTCAAAAATCATCAGAGAGTATAGCCAAGAAACTGGTATTCCTATTATTGATTTAGATACAATTTTTATGCATACTCCTTCAGATCAACTTATGAATGAAATGAAAAACTTTTTATCAACATATCATCAAAATGTACTATTACTTGACAATAAAAAAATCCTCTATGCAAAAAATAGTACAATTGATTTATTAGCCTTCTTAAAAGAGATAAGTGAAATAATTCCTGTTATTGCAACATGGAATGGTAAAATAGAAGATGGTCAAGTATTCCATTTCCGTAAAGACGCTTCAGAAGATCTCATCTATTCTGTCGATAAAGAGGACTTCAAATATATCTTATGTTAAAAAGAAAAGTTATAACAATTATTTATGTTATAACTTTCAGGCTGTTGACAAAGTAGAAAGTCAACAGCTTTTTGTTTTCAAATAGAAAAATATATGATATTATTTCTATAGTCGTGGATGACTTCTTTCCAAGTATGCAAACTTTGAAGCTCCACGACCTTTTATTATATTACGATATTATGGAAATATGGTATAATATAGATGCATACTTGGAGGTAAAATATTATGGCAATGACAAATCGTGCAAATATGAAATTTGATGGAATTATTTTGAGTACTTTAGACGACATAGTACCACAAGATCATTTAGTAAAAATACTTGAAAAGACTATAGATTGGAAGTTTGTCTATCCATTGGTAAAACCACTTTATAGTCATGTAGGAAGACATTCTATTGACCCTGTGGTACTTTTTAAAATGATTTTTATCAATTATACATTTGGTATCAATTCTATGAGAAAGACTTGTAAAGAAATTCAAGTCAATATGGCATATAGATGGTTTTTGGGTATCAGTATTGATGAAGAGGTGCCCAACTATTCTACGTGGTCAAAAAACTATCAAAGAAGATACAAAGACAGTCAGGTCTTTGATCAAATCTTTAATCATATTATCAAACAAGGTATTGATAATGGATTTATAGATACAATGACAGTATTTGGAGATGGTACACATAGAAAAGCCAATGCCAATTCAAGAAAAGCGACTAATAAAGAAGTTGAAATGATAGCTAAAACATATGAAAAAGAATTACTTGATGAAATCAAAGAACTGCTTAAAAACCTATATGACCTGAATATATCAATACTTCATAATCAGCATGAAATAATAAATGATAGCTAGAACTAAAAGATAATGATATCATATTATAAAAAAGAGACCTTTCTAATAGCATGTAATCAACACCACCTCATGTTATTAGATGATCTCTTTTATTCAAAACATCAAGTTATTTTACAAACCCTCATTCATTTAATCCAAGCATTTTCCATGTGTTGCAATAACATTTTTGTACCAATAAAAACTATCTTTGCGATATCTCTTCATATCTTTTAAATCTGTTTCACTTCTATTAACATATATAAAACCATAGCGTTTTTCTATTCCTTCTCCTGTACTTACCAAATCAATAGCACTCCATGGACAATATCCAATTAAATCAACACCTTCATGAATAGCTAAACGAAGTTGCTCAATATGTTTTTTTAGATAATCTATTCTATATGTATCATGTATTGTTCCATCAGCTTCCAATACATCTTTTACACCACAACCATTCTCTGTAATAATTAATGGTAATTCATAACGATCTGATAATTCTCTTAATACAATTCTTAATCCAATTGGATCAATACCCATACCACTTGTTGTTAATTGAATATTTTTATTTGCGACTTGTTGAGCAATTCTAGGTTTATTTCCACTTTGGGCCATAAATGTCACGTTATCATTAAATTCCTCTACCTTTTCTTCTTCATCTTGATAGGCTTGTGTACACTCAGAAAAATAATAATTAAATGCAATTATATCTGGTTTTCCATTTGCTAAAATTTCCATATCGCCTTCATAAATATCTGGTGTCCAATGACAATCTTCTAAATAACTCCATAATGCCTTTGGATATTTACCTTTAACCAATAAATCCAAATATAATGTATTTCTAAATTCATTATAATTCATTGTTACCAGTACATCCTCAGGTTTATTAGATGCAGCATATACAGGAACAATATTAGGAGCTGGTCCTATTTTTCCACCAAGATTCATATCATGATACATCTTCATAACTTTTGCTTGTGCAATGCACATTATGTGATTCACATCCATAACTTTTTTACGACTTTTAATTGGTTCGCCATAAAATAATGATGCAACTCTTGATTGTCCATATACAATCATCATACTTTGTTCATTCATTGTTAACCAATAATGAACCTTCTTTCCGTAGTGTTCAAATAATGTTTGACAATAACGAACATAATCATCAATAACCCTTCTAGATTGCCATCCTCCATATTCTTCAATTAAATGTATAGGAAAATCAAAATGATTAATTGTAACAATTGGCTCAATCCCATATTTTAAACATTCATCAAAAACATGATCATAAAATGCTAAACCTTTTTCATTTGGTTTTTCATCATTTCCATTTGGATATATTCTTGTCCACGAAATTGAACACCTATAAGCTTTGAATCCCATTTCTCCCATAAGTGCTATATCCTCTTTATAATGATGATAATGATCACTGGCAATTTTATAATCGGTTATGCCTTCTGGCATTTTCTTTAAATCAACTGTTGATAATCCTCGACCATCTTCATTCCAAGCACCTTCTACCTGATGAGCACTAGTAGAAGCACCCCATAAAAAATCATGAGGAAACTCTTTAAGCAATGGCATTTTTTTCTACCTCCTGTTGTTCTTCAGCATAAGCAATTGTATCCATTTTCTTGAAGAATGGTAAATAACAAAAATAAGATAATGGTACAAGAATAACTAATTGGAATAAAGCAACTCTCCATCCACCTGCTAAAAATCCAGAAAGACCAAATGGTATCCCAAACATAAATACACCATTTAAGCGCGGAAGAATTCCTATAATAGTTAAAATATAGGCAAGTAATCCACTTATTAATGGACATCCAATAAATGGAATAACAAGCATTGGATTCATAATAATAGGTGTTCCAAAAATAATTGGTTCATTCACTCCACAAATTCCTGCTGGTAATGCAAGTTTTCCTAATGTTCGATAGCGTTTACTCTTAGCTTTTAACATTAATAAATTTAGACCTATTGTATTTCCAGTTCCTGAAAATTGGAAATAAAGCATTCCAAAAGCATATCCTAAAATATAAGGTAAACTTCCTCCTGCTGCATAGGCTTCTATATTAGCATAGTCCATAGACAACCATAATGGTACAGCAATAGAATACATAACTAATCCACCATGAATCCCAAACATCCATAAAATATTTGTTAAAATTTTAAGAAATAAGAAAACAAGTAATGTATTTCCTAAATTTGAAAGTGGAATTTGCAAAAGATTATATACAAATCCATGAATACTCTCAAATGATGTTGCTTTAAATCCAAAGTAAATGGCCAAATCAATAAAAACAATAACAATCATAGGAATTAATCCTGCAAATGCCTTTGTTGTTGTTGGGGGAACTCCCTTTGGCATTTTAATGACTAAATCTTTATCAATTAATAAAACATAAATTCGCGTAATGAATAATGCTATAACAAAAGAAACAAATAAACCTCCTGCACCTGTCCAACTAAAGGTAAGAGCAATCGTTCCATCCTCAAATGTTGTTAAAGGTGTAACAATAAGGAAACTAATCATAGCTATAAATCCTGCTGAAAATCCATCTTTATCAAAAGATTCTGCTAATTTATATGCAATTGAAAATGTTGCATAAACAGCAATCATATTTGTTGTTAATTGAACAGGAAGACTTACTACTTGTTTAATTCCTGATTTTTCCATAAATTGAACCCATGGTTCCCATGCTAATCCATTAAATATTGTGAAAAAAGCACCAATCATTAAAATGGGAAATAATGCAATTAAACCATCAGATATTGCATTAATATATTTATTTTTCTTTAAGATATTTGTTATCCTCTGTAATTTTTCTCCTAACTTATTTACTTCCAATGTCATTTTTACTCTCCTTTCATTTTACTAACCATATCCAATACTGCATTACCATCTAACATACCATAATCCATCATATTAATAGCAGCAACCCTTACTCCTTTTGGTTCATATGTTGATTTCAAATCATCTAAACAGTATGATAATTGTGGCCCTAATAAAATAATATCAGGTAATGGTTCCCTTTTATGTAAATTAGATTCTGGAATGGCTTCTATTTTCAAATCCATTTTTCTTTTTTTAGCTGCATCAATCATTTCACTCATAAGCATACTTGTTGATAATCCAGCTGCACAACATAAAACAATGTCTATCATATTTGTTTATCCTCCATTTTTTTCATATAACATAATAAACTCCTTTGCTAATCCTTTTAATAGAATTGCATTCATCAAGTGATCCTGAGCATGAATCATAATAACACTGCAATCCATACTTTCTCCTCTTGCCTCCTTAATAAGAAGATCAGTTTGTGCTTGATGTGCACCTGTCAAGCTATCTTCACCTTCTTGTAATAATTTTTTTGCTTTTTCATAGTCATGAGTTCTTGCAGTTTCAATCGCTTTAAAAAACAATGAATAAGCAGTTCCAGCATGGCTTATCATTTTAAACGATATTTTTTGAACTTCACTTTGATTCATGTGTATACCTCCTTGTTTACAACTTAATCATAATTTATATATGATTTTATTTCCAACAAAGTTTTGCGAGGTATACCGCAAAATAATATTTGTTAAATTATACATAATATGAAATAATATAACCAGAAAATATAAGATATATATTGACATATTATAGAGAGGTGGTATTTGCTCATGAAACAATTTACAAGCAGACAAAAGCAAATTATAAACATTATTTCTAATGTTCATACGCCAATCACTGGCAAAGAATTAAGTCAAGCCTTAAATGTGTCTATGCGAACTATTCAATCTGAAATATCTTCAATAAATAAAAGTAAAAAAATTATCAATTCTTCTCATAAAGGTTATTTCTTAACTCAAGAACTATATAACATTAATAATGAGATAGTTCAATCACAATCAGATGATGAACATATTATTTTGAATAATATATTAATAACAGAAACATCATTTCAAATTGATGAATTTGCTGATTCATTATATATGAGTCGTACAACTTTAGAAAACAAATTAAAAAAATGTAATCATTTTCTTAAACCTTATCATCTTAAAATAGAAAAAAATAAAAATCATATCTATGTTTCTGGTAAAGAATCTGATAAAAGACGATGTATTAAAGATTTTATCATCAACGAGACAATTCCAGCCTTTATTAGCATCCAAAATTTAGAACACTATTTTTCAGATATTGATTTTTCACGCATTGAAAAAATCATTTTAAGCACTATACAAAAACATGGTTATACAATAGATGAACCTTATAGAACAAATGTTGTCATTAATACTGTCATTGCACTTCATAGAATGCGAACTAATCATTATGTAGAAAACAACAGTTCATATGTAAAAAATGAAACAGAATCATACTTAATAGCACAAGAAATTTGTCAAATATATGGAAATCATTGGTCAATCCATCCTATGAAAGATGATATAACTTATATTGGCTCTTTACTTATAGGACAAATGAAACCAATATCATCACAAATTGAAACTAATACATTCAAAAATGTGATTTCATCTCAATTTATTAATAAAATCAATAATATATTAAATTCTGCATTTCAATCATATTCATTACACATAGATTCATCTCAATACCTATATGGTTTTTCTTTACATATTGATAGTATGATTAAAAGAATAAAAACAACTTATCCTGTTAATAATGATCTACTTGATAATATAAAAAAGAACTGCCCGTTTATTTATGATGTTGCTGTAAAAATTGCACACAAATTAGAAAAACAATTTCAAATTCAGATCCCTGATACTGAAATTGGCTATATTTGTATTCATATTGGTTTTTTGATTGAATCATCTATTGATAATAATACAAAAGTCAATGTTGCATTATATGGAACAGAATATCATCAAATTTTAACAAATATCAAAAATAGGATAGAATCTGAATATAAAAATTTCATGAATCTTACGATAATAGAAAAAACACAATTTGATATTCTTTCACAAAAAAAATGGGATTTAATCATTACAACACAACCACTAGAAATAATAGGTCAACAAGTTATTATGATTTCTCCCTTTTATACACTAGAAGATCAAACCTGTATAAATTTAGCCATCAAAAATTGTGTAGCAATTAGTGAAAGAAAAAAACAAACAGATTTATTTTCTAACTATTTTCATAAAGATTTGTGGTTTAAAAACACCAAATTTTCAACAAAAGAAGAAGTTATTCAATTTTTAGGAAATAAACTTATTCATAATGGTGTTGTTCAATCCGACTTTATTCATTCTGTATTAGAACGAGAAAGACTTTCATCAACTTGTTTCTATGGAAACTTTGCTATTCCTCATGCATTAGAAATGAATGCAAAAAAAACAATGGTATGTGTAATGACTAGTGAATCATGTATTCAATGGAATGATAAAGCAATTCATCTTGTTTTAATGATTACTATTCAAGAAAATGATAGAAAAAAATTTATGGAGTTATATAATGGCATTGTAAAAGTATTAAAAAATCAAAAAAATATCTCACCCTTAATTTCTGCAAATACTTTTGATGAATTTATGCAATCTCTAAAAAATGCAGTATATGAATTTTGAGTATGTAAATTACTTTGAGGTATTTATTATATTCTCTTTTTTGACCTTTTTCATATCTTAAGGTGGATTTTGCTCTTTGCTTTTTCCACCTTTTCATTTTCATGATATAATTATCTTATCAATTTATTTAAAATCCTAAGAAAGAAAAAAGAATAATCTTCTCTCTGACTAAAGTTTGATGTATTACTCTGTTCCAATGAACAATATGATAATAACCAATAATTATCAATTTATGATAAAATTATTTCTCGTTTAAATTTTTCTACCATTATCTATCCTTATTGCGACCATAATGACTAGTCTACTCATTCCACATATGAACGTTATGTTAATTTCCTTTCTATGCGCCTCAAAATCACCAGAATCATCTGTGTAGCAACTTATGTCATTCTTGTTGAAAATATGATTCTCTTTTCATATCTAAGCTACAGTGACATCAGACTTATCCTTTCTTCTGTTGATGCTCATGCTTCTTTCTCTCATTTTTATTTTGCCAAATACAAATATATTATGTCATCTTACTGAAATATGTGTCTATATAATTCAAGATATTTTCCTGTCATTTCTATGTGAGTTTGATATCTTTTTCCTCTTCTTCCATTTATATTGTAATTGTAATCAATAATACAAGGAGGAAAACAGCATATTAAAACTTGATTTATTCAATCATTTATACATAAAAAGTGATTCCTATGGTTTTATGCCTTCAAAGCAGTATCAAATGGTTATAGACATGCTTCTGCTTCTAATATATACACTTCTTTCCATTCACATAATTCTCTTAATATCTTATTCGTAGAAGGCTTGCCTCCTGTATTTTGATGCGAATACGACATGATATTTACAACTCCATTTCGTACGTGATAAACTATGTAAGTCATTTGTTTGATTTTTTTCATTCATTTGATTTTCCTTCTGTTTTTGTCTTGCAGTTCCTAGACCACATTTCTATTATACAGGAGTTTTTTTCCATTATCACTTCGTTAAAGCTTTTTCTTGACCCACAAACTATCTGTGGTTTTTATTGTATACAAAAATAAGGAAACCTTATGGTTCCCTAACACTTTCTAATTGCTATTCATATTTCTTTTAATATGTACACATAGATACGTTTGTTCATCTGGTGATAAATCATAATTATATTTCTTTAAAATTAAATCAACTATTCTATTAATACACATAGATAATCTTGGATCATCTTTTAACATTTTTCTAATATCATAAGTTGTATCTACATTTGAAATAGGTTCATTTCTAAAAATACGTTCACCTAAATATTTAAGGTGCATAGAAATACGTGCATATTCTAATGAATCTAATTTTAATTCTTTTTTCATTGTTTTTTGAATGACCTCAATGACTTCTTTTGTAAGTGTTGTTATTCTTGTAGCATTATTATGTCTATTAGATAAAGAGAAATTAGCAAGGTGTAAAGCAATGTAACCAGCCTCGTTTTCATCTAAAAGAATTCTTGTTTTCTTAAAAATATATCGAATTGCCCATAACCCTACTTCAAATTCTTTTTTATATAGAATTTTTGTTTCATTAAGAATAATATTTGGTAAATATACATTTTCCTGATAACGCTTCATAGCAAAAGAGATATGATCACTTATTGTAATAAAAACTTCACTACTAAAATCTGTTTCTAAATATTTTCTTGCTTTTTTTATAATTTGTTCTGTAATCTCAAAATAAATAACGGGTATTTTATTTAATGATGACTCAAGTCTTTTTAATTGTTCATCTTGAAAAACATACCTTTTCTCTATTTTATTTTCATCTACTAAATCTCCTGGTTTTTTCTTAAATCCAATACCTGGACCTGTTAAAATAATATCTTGCTTATCCTCAGATAAAGCTACAACACTATTATTATTAAATACTTTTAAAATAACCATCTTTATCACCTACCTAATAATATCATTCATTGCCTCAACTATAAAATCAACACGTGTCCCAATAATGGCTTGTAATCCATTTTTCCCCATTTTCACAATGCCACTTACACCTGTACTCATAATCTTTTCTTCATCAACCAATTTCATATCTTTCACTTGAACTCTTAATCGAGTAATACAACTATCCACTGATAAAATATTGCTTTTTCCACCTAATGCTTCAACATAAATAATTGCTAACTCATCATAATCATCACTTTCTAATGTTATATGTTCTTGTGTCATTACATCATCAAAAACGACATCATCTATTTCTCTTCCTGGTGTCATTAAATTATACCTTAAAATCATAAACCTAAAAAGAAAATAATAAACAAAAGCACATATCAAGCCTAATGGAATAAGCATAAATATATGATTTGAAAAAGGTGCTCTCATACTGAGAAAATAATCAATAAATCCTGCTGAGAAGCTAAAACCTGCTATCCACTTCATTGATGCTGCAATAAAAACAAAAACTCCAGTTAACATTGCATGTATAAAATATAATGAAGGAGCTACAAACATAAATGCAAATTCTATGGGTTCAGTAACACCTGTTAAAAAAGAAGCAACAGCACTTGATAACAAAATAACTCCCACTCTTTTTTTATTTTCAGGTCTTGCATAACGATACATTGCCAAAGCTGCTGCTGGTAAACCAAACATCATAACTGGAAAAAAGCCAGCTTGATACATTCCTGTTTGTCCCACAATTCCTCCTGATACTGTTCCCCAAAACTTGCCAATATCATTAATATTGGCAACATCAAACCAAAATACAGAATTTAATGCATGATGTAAACCAGTAGGAATAAGTAATCTATTTAAGAAAGCATATATTCCAGCACCTAACGATCCTAAACCAGCAATAATCTCACTAAAATGCACAAAGAAATCATATAATATTGGCCATACAAAAATTAATACTAATGATAACACTAACATTGCTCCTGTACAAACAATAGGAACAAATCTTTTTCCAGCAAAGAACGAAAAAGCTTTAGGTAATTGAATATCAAAATAACGATCATATAATTGTGCACTTATTAAACCAATTAAAATACCTATAAATGCATTTGGTGTACTTTCAAAACATTGTGGTACATTTGATTTTGGAATATTCATCAATAAAGCTAAGGTCGATTTTGATAAAAGATTTTCAACAATTAAGAAAGAAACAACTGTACTCATCATAATCATTGAATCTTTCTGCTCTGCCATACCAATAGCTATACCAACAGCAAATAAGAAAGGAAGATTATCAATAATAGCTCACCCAGATTCTATTAAAAATGCCGCTATAATATTATGACTGCCCCAACCAACAGGATCAATCCAATATCCAATTCCCTTTAAAATAGCAGCAATTGGCATAACAGATACAGGTAACATCAAAGATTTACCTAATCGTTGTAAATAATTTACCATTCAATCACCCCTCTTTTTATTTATTTAATTATCTTGCAAATCATTTTATCTAAACGTATAATAAAATCAAAGAATTTAAATCTTATGAGAAAAAGGAGTATGTCAATGAAAAACTTTAGACAATTATTTAAAAATAAAAACTATCCTATTCATGCGATTGCTGATGGAAAAGTCATACGTTTAGAAAACATTCCTGACACTGCATTTTCTCATCGTCTTATTGGTGATGGTTTAGCATTAGAAATCAATTCACCAAATATCTATTCACCTTGTGATGGTGTTATTTCTACTATCGCTGCTACTAAGCATGTCTTTATTATAACACTTTCTAGTGGTGCAGAACTACTTATTCATATTGGACTTTATCACAACAAGCCTGAACATGATTTTTTTCACTATCATTTTGAAGTTGGTCAAAGCATCTCCGCTCATGATCATATTCTTACACTAGATGAAGCATTTCTCAAAGCACATGACTATCAAATCATTATTCCTATGGTTATACTCAATTATCAAAAGCACCCTGTAAAATCTCTTACAACTGCTTCAACTATAGAAAAAGGAAAAAAAATCATGACATGTCAATAAATAATAATTTATATTATAAAATAAGGTACAAAATGGTTTATAACATTTTGAGACCTTTTTTTATTCAATAGTCATAAATCCATATATATAATATACGATTTGAGCATATTTTTCAATTTATTTTAAGTTATACAACATTTTCATAAATATTTTATTAAAAACGTTTTTGGCTTTTTCTCTTTTGAATTTCTATAACATAAGGAGCATTCTTTTTATTTAACATAGAATAACATGAAACATTATAAAGATGTGTATCAAGATGACTTACATAATGATCAATCCATACACTTTCCTTTTGCCCTTCTTCATGTCCCACATAAACAACAATAAATAAAACCTCATTCATCATTTTTATAGCTTTTTTGATTGCTACCTTTGTAGATGATAATACAGTTGTTGTTTGATGATTTAATCCTGGTAAATATCCTAAATTAAATATTCCTATATCAAAAGAATGAAAATATAAATCTATATTCTCATGATTATCTAAAATCAAGTGAACATTAGATAAATCTTTTACTTTTTCTTGTGTTTTTAAAAGTGCTTGTTCTTGAATATCAAAAGCATAAACTTCTTGACAATGTTCAGCTAAAAAAACAGTATCACAACCATTCCCCATTGTCATATCAACACCTATCAGTCCACTTGGATATGCTTTTATTCTTTGATGAACATACTCAATCATTGATAACATTTTTTTCTCCTTTTCAAGTATAAAATTATAATAACATTCTATAATAGAATTATGAAAATAATTTATCGAACACTTATATCTATATATTTATTAACCCTCATATATATTTTAACTATAAACTTTAATTTCAATATAATTGTATCAATTTTATTATTGATACCTCTTTGTTTTATCCCTTATTTACTTTATAAAATAGAATATATATTTTATATTTATTTCACTCAAGTTCTTGGAACAACTTGCCAATTTTATAATCTGCCTTTTTATGATAAGATAATGCACTTTTTCTCTGGCATGATTTTTGTATGTATAGGATACATTTTCTTAAAAAAATATATTTCTGTTCAAAAAATTCTATTTCTTATGATAAATTGTATTGAAATGTCTTTTGCTTTTTTATGGGAAATATTTGAATATTGTGGATTAATCTTCTTTAATTATGATGCTTCACATCATTATACCACTGGTGTTCATGACACAATGCAAGATATGATTATATCTCTGATTGGTGGTTTTATTATGACTTATCTTATTTATAAATTTCCATCTTACATTGATAATCTTTATAAATTACCACCAGATAACCCTGATGAATCTTCTCCACAACAGCATATCTAAATAAAGTTTCTTTATCTAAATGGTATCTCTCACTTAATTCTTTAATAATCTCTTTTCTTTGTTGAGATGTAAGTGTTGATGTATACCATTTTTTAGGTTTTACTTTAAATAATGATAGATAATCTTGAATTAATAATTCATGATATTCTTTTTGATTTAAGTAACAATCTAAATATTGAAATAATTCATCTAATTGATAACCAATCTTTTTAAATCCTTGTTTTTGATAAAAACAACCTAATTGATAAAAGAAATCAAATGGTGATTTTTGATAATTCATAATTTCATTCATTGTTCTTACAAAACGTCCACTATTCCAATATTTTTCTAACATATCTTCTGCTATATGAATCTTCTTGACATCTTCTTTTGATAACCATTTATTTTCTATCATTTCATATGGTGGTTGTTGTTGATATATATATCCATAATCATCAGCATTATTTCTTAAAGATGTTCCTCTTAACATCTTTAAAAATCCTAATTGTAATTCTTTAGCTCTGAAATGAAAAACATCATCAAATGATTGCTGAAAACGTTCATATGTTTCATATGGTAAACCTGCTATTAAATCTAAATGCAAATCACATTTATTATCTTTCATTAATTGTTCTACTACTTCGCTTAACCTTTGAAAATTTTGAATACGTTTAACAGCTTTATTAGTTGGTTCATATGTAGATTGTATTCCAATTTCAAAACGTAATAATCCTTGTGGTGCATTATCTCTTATAAAATCAATAATAGGTTGTTGTAATACATCAGCATTAATTTCAAATTGAAACTGTTGTCCTTGACGATAATTCTTAAAAATATAATCTAAAATCATAATAGCATGTTCTGTTTTTGCATTAAAACTACGATCTAATAATTTAATTGTTTTCACATCACTATGGCAAATCATATCTAATTGTCTCTTTAAATAATCTTCACTAAAAAAACGTAATCCTTTTTCTAAAGAAGATAAACAATATTGACATTGAAATGGGCAACCTCGACTTGTTTCAAAATATAAAATACGTTTACTCATATTGGCTTTATCTCGAGGTAAAACATATGGAGAATCAAGTCTTTCAATATATGACAAATCAACACAAGCAACTTCTTGACTTATATGGTTAAGATAACTCACACTAGGTATAAAAATTTCTTCATGTTTTTCAAGTGCTGTTAACAATTCATCTAAAACAATTTCGCCTTCACCACTCATAATATAATCAACACTACTATTCTGTAAAAAATATTGAGGCTCATAAGTTACTTCAGGTCCACCATAAATAATAATACAGTGAGGTTTTCTTTGTTTTAATAAAGATGAAACTTTTTGAATATATTCAATATTCCAAATATAACAAGAAAATGCAATTATATCACTTTGACTTTCTAAAATATCATCAACAATATGTTCAATATTATCTTTAATTGTATATTCTTTAAAATCAACATCATGTTTTTCTTTTGTTGCTACAAAAAGTAATCTTAATGATAATGATGTATGAATAAATTTTGAATTTAATGTTGTTATTAATGTTTTCATAATCTCTCCTAAAAAATAATCTAGGTTTTTCCTAGATTATTTCTTTTCCTTTACAGTTGGTATAATGCCTTTATATAAACAATATTCTTCAAGTGTCCATCCATTATTAAATATCTCTTTAGCTGCTTCTTTGCCAACATATCTAAAATGCCATGGTTCATTTCCAATTCCAGTAATATTCGCTTTTTCTTCCTCAAATCTTAAAATATAACCATATTTATAAGAATTAGCAACACACCACTTATAATCAGGCTTATATCCAAATTTACTATTTTGAATACCATTACGCTTATCATCAATAACAGCTTGGCATGTTAAATCAACACTTAATCCTGTTTGATGTTCACTAGCTCCTGGTAAAGAAACTAATGAAGCTGCTGTTACAGGATCATATTTTTTAAAATAATCATCATATGTTTCTTGTTGTGCTTTGAATGAACGATATGCACTATTAATAACTAAGTGATATCCTTCCTTTTTAGCAGCATTATACATTTCAATTAAAGCATCAGAAGCTTCTTTTCTTAATTGAGGATCTTTACAACTTGCCTCTATTGGCATCTTTGGTGTGACTAAATCTTTAGGAACATAATTTTCTGGTAAATAGAAACCTTTTTTTACCAAGATAGAAACATCATTTGTATTTTGAATAGTATATGATTTATTGACATCATTTGAAGAAACAATAAATGGATATGTAGTTATTAAAACAGCATAATTATAGTTTTTCTTCTCTGCATAAACCTTCATATAATCATCTAAATCAGCAAAGATAAATCCTTTCACTTTCATAAAAGGCTCAATATTATCAAAAGTATATTCTTTTTCAACAATATGTTGAACATCTTGAACAGTTGCTGTTTTTAAAATTTCCCAAATCTGTTTTTCAGTATATTTTAAAGTGGTTAATCTAGGAACATAATTATCATAAATATCATCTATAACTTTGACAACAGTTTTTACTTTTGTATCTTTATGTAATGATAAATATTTTTCATATTCATCATAATATTGATAATTCTTACTTTCATCAATCCAACTTGTAATATTTTCCATTTTATCATGAGATAAAACTTCATCAACTGCTTTTGAACTTAATGATAAAATATCATTCTGTTGTCCAAATGAATACCCTTTAAACATTAATTGAAGACGACTTAAATTAAACCAAATCACAACTCCTAAAACAATAATAACTGCTCCTGCAATGAGCGCAATTCTATCCCAACGAATTCTAGATTTTCTAGAATTTGTATAACTACTATAATATGAATATCTTTTACCTCGATTAAATCTCATTTTATACCAACCTCATTTCAATATACTATATATTATATATAATATCACATTTTATCCAAAAATAACATTTTATTTGCAAATTCAATATAAAGAATATATTGCAATCATCATTATTTTGTGTTATTTTAAATGTTGTATACAAAGGAGGTTACTCTATGCATTTTGTTATTTGTGCATTTATTGCGTTTATATGTTTAGTGACTGCAATTTTATTTACTGAAGTTTTTCCTAAATGGTTAAAAGCATTTCTTGCTTTATTAGGGGCTGCAACTTCTGGATATGCTATTTCTATTTTTATTAGAAAAGTTGCGATTTGGACAAAAGCTTTTGCAAAGCCTGATTTATTACCTGTTGCAGGAATAGCTGCTGTTGTTATGCTTGTCATTATCATTATTGTTACAGTCGTATTAAACAAGAAAAAAGCAAAATAATATGAAGAAAGTACATTTTTAATGTACTTTTAAAATACTCTTCTTTAGATAATCTTAACATAATATTTATACTTTTTTGATAGTTGTATTTACCTATTTTCATTATAATCATAAATGAAGAAGGTGATACAATGAAACTCCAAAGAAATTATCTTATCAATTTAACTTTCATTTTTACTTTATTATCTCTTATAGGATCATTATTAGGAATTCTTAATTTTATTTCATTGGTTACATCATATCAATTAATTCAAATGATAAAAATAAAAGAACCTCATCATTTTAGTCTTAAAATCATTCAGTTCTTACTTTTTGTATCTATTATATCTACTATTTATATAACACTATATTATGCAGTTCTTTAAATATTATTCAATATTAAAACGATAAAGCCATTTTCTTTTAAAGAATCTTCTTGTTAAAAGAAAACATCTTGCTATATTATCACAGACCATCATTATCCATACTGCTTGTAAATCTAAAGAAAATATGTGAATCATAATCCAAGAACCTAATATTCTTATTCCCCACATTGTAAAAAGAGAATAAAGAAATGGTCCTTTGGTATCTCCCATTCCATTAAATGTTCCTTCTAAGATAACCAAGACTCCATATATTGGTTCTGAAACAGAAACAATTCGCAAAACATTTGTTCCTAACTCGATCACATGAGAATCAGGAGTAAAAATGCTCATTAATTGCTCTGCAAAGAAAAATAATAAAATACCTGCTATTAACATTAATAAAAATGTCATTATACAAATTAAATATGTTACTTGTTTGACTTTATTTTCGCTTCTTTCTCCTACTGCATTTCCTACCAAAGTAGAAGCAGCAGATTGAAAGCCATATCCAGGAATATAAAATGCTTGTTCAGCTTGCAGAGCAATAGTATGAGCAGCAAAAGGAACAACTCCTAATTTAGCAATTAATGATGCAAAGGTTACATGCCCTAAACAAATAACACTTCTTTCCATAACAACAGGAATTCCAATACGCAAACACTCTTTAAAAATAGGTAAGTCAAAGTGAAAACCTGTATGATGAAAATCAAAAGATGGATTTTGATAATAATGTTTAAACATTAATACCCCTCCAAAAGCAAAAGAAATAGCTGTTGCTATTGCTGCTCCTTTCACCCCTAAACCAGCACCCCAAATAGTTATTCCAAAATATTTTTGAGTAGGATAAATCAAAAAGAAATTAACGATAATATTGACTATATTCATATAAAAATGAATAAGCATTGGTGTTTTCATATCGCTCACACCTCTTAATGCAGAAGAAAGAATCAAAACTGCCGTTCTTAACAAGAGTGGTACAGAGATAATCATAAAATACATAGAAGCTTCATGACGAATAGAAACATCTCCACCTAACCAAGTAGGTAAAAAAGGTGAAATAATTAAACAAATAACTGTTAATATTATACCCACAATAAAAGTCATAAACAATGCTTGTTGTCCTGCCTTTTTAACCTTCTCTTCATTTTTAGCTCCATCAGCTTGAGCACATACTGCTAATACACCAATTCCAAAAGCAACAGCAATAGATGAAACTAGCCAACCAACTGATCCTGTTAAACCAACTGCAGCTGATGCACTTGCCCCTAAAGCTCCAACCATAGCTGTATCAACATATGTAACAACAACATTTAATGCTTCTTGAACAATGGCAGGCCAAGCTAAATGAAAAATAGATTTAATTTGTGTTTGATATTTTCTCATTATTTCCTCCCTCTTGATTATCATTATTTTGTATTGTATGTATGATAACTGCTAAAATAATAATCATTGTTCCTATCATTTCTTGTGATGTTAATCTTTCATTTAAGAAAAGTAAAGCTAAAAAAATACTATAAACAGGTTCCAATACTGAAATAATACTTGCTGTTTGTGCTTTTATATCTTTTAATCCACTTATATATAAAGAATGAGCTAATGCTGTAAAAATAACACCATATATAACAAGATTAATAAAATCAATAAATGTTCCTTCTCCCAATACAGGATGAACAAGTGAAATAACAAGTGTCATAATAAATGTTGCTACAGTTTGTTCATATAAAGAAATAACAACACTATCATAAGACAATACAAGTCGTCGATTAATAATAGATAAAGTGGCAAAAGCAAAACTACTAATCAATCCATAAAAAATACCCAATGTCATTGAATCGTTCAATTGAAATGATGGAATTAAAAATGCAATTCCTATACTCATTATAATAATACTAATTAAATTTCGAAATTGAAACTTTTCTTTAAAAAGATAAGGCTCCATAAACATAACAAAGATAGGATAGGCAGCAACAGTGATTGTTCCAATATAAACTTTAGAAACTTGAATAGACATGATAAAGAAAAACCAATGAATTGTTAAAAAAATACCTGCTAAACCATTCCAAAAATAATCTTTTATATGATTTAGCCTTAGTGAATAATGATAAAAATGAATAAAAATATATAATGAAATAGCTGAAAACAAAGCTCTTCCCATTGTCAATAAAAGTGCTGACATAGGAATGAGTTTAGCAAAAAGTCCTGCTGCTCCAAATAATAAAACAGCAATATGAATGAAAAACAAACCTTTTTTATCCATTATAAACTCCTTTAACTAGATAGATACTGACACTTCCACCATCACAAATAAAACATCCATATCCATTTTCATCAATGAGAACCTCTTGTTGTATATTATTCAAAACATCAACATAAAAACATTGAGCGTATTCCTTACCAACATACATATATTTTTGTCCTCCTGTACTATCACTCATGATACAAACCAATGCACTTGAAGTATGACCATTTCTTACCCAACCAATAATATCAGGATGATCAAAATAATCATATTGATGACCAATTGCATAGTTTTTTCTTAAAAATAGCAACTGATCTAATAAATCTCTTTTTGCAGGAATATGGCTATAAGGAATACCATAATAATCACCATAAAAAACACAAGGATATCCATCTTTTCTTAATAAAATTAATGTATATGCAAGTGGTTTAAACCATTCTTCTATCCATGATTGTAGCCCTTGAGAAGGTTGTGTATCATGATTATCAACAAAAGTTACAGCATGTGCACTATCACATTGAACAAGTGTATTATCAAAAATTGTTCTTAAATCAAATTGTCCATTAGCATGACTAATTTCATAAAAACGATAATGTAAAGGAACATCAAATAAAGATATTTCATGATGAACTTGTTTTAAATAATGTAAAAGATGTTGAACATCACCATGCCAATACTCTCCAACAGTAAATAATTCTTTTTTAGAATATTCTCTTAATTTTTGAATCCAATTTTTATAAAAGTGAGCACTTATATGCTTTATAGCATCTAATCGAAAACCATCCAAATGCGTCATATCTAAATACCATTTTCCCCATCTATCTAATTCTTTTAAAACTGGAGGATAAGAAAAATCAATGTCTGCACCCATCAGATAATCAAAATTTCCATTTTCATCATCTACCTCTTGATCCCAATTTTTATCTTTAAATAAAAAAGTTGCATGTCTTTTTGTCTTCATATCATAATCTATACCATCAAAACATTTCCAATTCCAAATAAAATCACTATATTTATTTTTTCTATGAGGAAAAGTAAAAAGGGTAGGAACAACAATAGTTTCTTCTGGACTTATCATTTCATTTTTATTGATTTGGTTCACTTCGTGTGCCTTAACAACTTCTACTCCATCTGCTCCCATTTTATGATTTAAAACAATATCTCCATAAACATATAATCCATAATGATGAAGTGATTGAATAGCTAATAAATATTCATCTTTTGTTCCATACTTTGTACGAATTGTTCCTTGTTGATAAAATTCTCCTAAATCATAAATATCATAAACTCCATAACCAACATCATCCATTCCACCAATTCCTTTAAATGCTGGAGGCATCCAAACAGCAGTTATACCAATATCTTTTAAATGTTTAGCATCATCTTTCAAGGTTGTCCATAAATGTTTTTTATTATCTAAATACCATTCAAAATATTGCATCATAACTCCATTTTCCATTGCTTTTTCCTCCTTTGATTCATTATATAGTAAAGAAAAAGATTTGTATAGTTAATGTTTGAAGCAATATATTAAAAAAACATATACAATAATAGCCGAATGTTTTCACATTCGACTATAAATTATTTCAACAATTGATCTATAACACCTATCATTTCATCTATTTTTTTCTCTACATCATCATTATTAAAAGCATCATAAACACAATGTTTCATATGTGCTCCAATAATTTCCTTATTAGCACGTTTTAAAATAGCTTGAGTTGCCATTAACTGATTAGAAATATCAACACAATATCTATCTTCTTCTACCATTTTTAAAATACCATTGATTTGCCCTTGAGCAGTCTTCAATAATCTTGTTATTTGTGATTTATTCGCTTTCATTATTCAAATCCTTTGACTTCATAACCAGCATCTTCTACTGCCTTTTTTAAAGTACTTTCGTTAATTGCTTTTTCTAATTCAAGATAAGCACATTTGTTTTTCAAATCAACAGTTGCTTTTACTCCTTCAAGACTATTTAATGCTTTTTCCACATGTGCTTGACAATGTGCACACATCATTCCTTCAATATTCATTTTTTTCATTTCATGTTCCTCCTGTTTTTCTTTTTGAATATATTTTGGTTTAAAAAATCTTAATCTTAATGCATTAGTTACAACAAATACCGAACTCAAACTCATTGCTGCTGCTCCAAACATTGGATCCAATAACCACCCAAAAACAGTATAGAATAGCCCTGCTGCTATTGGTATTCCAATAACATTATAGAAAAATGCCCAAAATAAATTTTGTTTAACATTTTTAATAACTGCATGACTTAACTCAATAGCAACAAAAACATCATTCAAATCATTTTTCATTAAAACAATATCAGCACTATCCATCGCAATATCTGTTCCTGATGTCATTGCAATTCCCACATCTGCTCGCATCAATGCAGGAGCATCATTAATTCCATCTCCAACCATAATAACACGATGTCCCTTTTCTTGTAAATCTCTTACATGCTTTTCTTTATCCTGAGGTAGAACCTCCGCTATAGTTTGAATACCTAATTGATTTCCTATTGCCAAAGCTGTTAAAGCATTATCCCCAGTTAACATATATATTGATAAACCTCTTCTTTTTAATAAATCAATAGCTTGTTGACTAGTAGATTTTAAAACATCACTTACAACAATAAGACCAATTATTTTTCCATCATAAGCATAATATAGTGGTGTTTTCCCAACCTCAGCAAACTTTTGTGATTGTTGATAAACTTGAGATAAATCAATATTATTTTCTTGCATTAAACGTTTATTTCCAGAAAGAAGAATTTTTTGCTGATAAATTCCTTTCAAGCCTTGTCCTTGAATCATTTCAAATGACTCTAAGTGTCCTATTTTTACATTCTTTTCATGAACATAATCAACAATAGCTTTAGCAAGAGGATGTTGTGACGCTGTTTCAATTGTCCCAGCCAATTGTAATAATTCATGTTCAGATATTGCTTGTGTAACAATATCGGTAACTTGTGGTTTCCCTTGTGTAATTGTTCCTGTCTTATCTAAAACAATTGTATCTGCTTGAGATAATAATTCTAGATTTTCTGCTGACTTGATAAGAATTCCTAATTGTGCTCCTTTACCAGTGCCAACCATAATAGCTGTTGGTGTTGCTAAACCTAAAGCACATGGGCAAGAAATAACCAAAACAGCAATAGCACAAGTTAAAGCAAAGTGAAATGTTTGACCTACAAGTAACCAAGCTATAAAAGTTACTAATGAAATCAGAATAACTGCAGGAACAAAAATTCCACTTATTTTATCAGCTAATTTAGCAATAGGTGCTTTTGAAGAACTGGCATCTTCTACTAATTGAATAATTTGAGATAAAACTGTATCTTGACTTGTATGTGTAACTTTTACTTGTATATAACCTGCTATATTCATAGTTGCTCCAATAACTTTATCTTCAACAGATTTATCAACAGGTAAGCTCTCTCCAGTTAACATGGATTCATCTACTGATGTCTGCCCTTTTATAATAATTCCATCAACAGGAATATTTTGTCCAGGTTTCACAATAACAATATCATTAATTTTAACTTCTTCAATAGGGACAACAACTTCAATACCATCTCTTAATAATATAGCTGTTGATGGCATTAAATTCATCAATTTTTCAATTGCTTCTGATGTTTTCTTTTTAGAACGTGATTCCAAATATTTTCCTAATGAAATCAATGTTAAAATCATTCCTGCTGATTCAAAATATAATTGCATCATATAAGAATGAGCTATACCCATATGTCCATGTCCTAACTCATATCCCATCATAAATATAGCATAAATACTGTAAATAGCAGCAGCACTTGATCCCATAGCAATCAATGTATCCATATTTGGACTTTTATGAAGCAAAGATTTAAAACCTCTTTGAAAATAACCTCTATTAAAATACATGATTGGCAATGTTAAAAACAATTGTGTTAAAGCAAATACCATAACATTTTCATGTCCCAATAAAAATGCAGGTAATGGAGCACCCATCATATGTCCCATAGATATATAGAAAAGTGGTAAAAGAAAAGCAAATGATAAAATTAATGATTTTTTCTTATCTTCCATTTTATCTTCTTTATTTTCTTTTTGAATATTTTCTTTTTCTAATAATGCTTTATATCCTGCATTTTCCACTGTTTGCATAATGAAAGTATCATTAATTTTATGTTCATCATATTCAACAATCATATTATTATTTAATAAATTTACATTAACTTCTTGTACGCCATCTATTTTTCTAACAGCTTTATCTATTGTTGCACTACAAGCACTACAACTCATACCAATAATATCATATTTTTGTTTCATATAAGCACCTCCCACCCCTATGGGGTATATTATTATTATACCTTTATTTTTATTATTGTCAAATTAAATAATAAATAACATATAGACTTATCCTGTAAAGGCGTGTTACTATACAAATCTTTTAATTTCTAAAAGCGAAAAATCATAAATCTTTCATCTCCCCTGATATGATGACCGCCCTGTAAACAATGTCAATAATTAAGTGCTTATATGGGAGTTTTTTATATTGAGAAGAAAAAATAAATACAGCAGGTAGAATTGCGAGGAATTGGGTTAAACGATATAAGGCATTTGGTGGTGATGTATTTGATAACGTGTTTAAAGGTAATCCTAACACACATCTTTTATTTCATTCAGATGGAGTATTTCAATATACAAGTCCTGCATTCATTAATATGTTTAGGGAACAAAGAATGCCACAAAGTATGTCAAGAGTTCGCTGCTACATAGACAATGCTCCTATTGAAGCAAATAACTAATGTATAAAGAAAATTTTATATAATAGCAATGCTTTGAACGTGCAAAAAACTGGATCTTATATTCACAGAACAGATATGAAAGCTATGATTTAGATATAGAATATACAGATTCAATAAAAATGGAAAAATCAGATTTATCATTTGATGATGATATAGATGAATTTTATAAATAAAGAAAAAATAAAAGGAGGAGAATGCAACCAGACACCACTTTTCCTCATAGAATTTTAAAAAGGATTCGAAATTTTTATATCAAATCCTCAATGGTTTTAAAGATATTTTTGCCTTATCTCCTAATTAGGTTAAAATATTATAATTGTTCTTTTTATACATTTTATTTATTGAATACTACGACAGTCTTTTGTTAGAAGATAACTAAGATAATAACCAAGTAAAAATAGGATAAGGCTTAATATATTCATAGATGGTTGTATATATTGCTTAAAAATTCCTAAGAAATCTATTGATGGCAGCATAAACATAACTATTAAAATTAATAATATGACAAATATCATTATATCAATAAAATCAATTGCTTTATCTCTTAACTGAAATCCAAATATAAATCCAATTGGTAACATAAGGAATATTGAAAAAGGATTTAAGCTATTCATTTTTAACAAATAATAAATAAATAAAATAATTATAATTAAAATGAATTTAATAATTTTTTTAACTTGATAATTTTGTTTCAAGAGTATAACCTCCTCCCATTCCATTTATAATTGCTTTTGCAGTTGAAAAAACATAAACACCAGAGGACTCTGTTTTAGGTAAATCAGAAACAAAATCCCAACCTGTACTGTAATTAAAGGAATTAGATGTTGGTTTTTCATTTAAAGTACATTTTCTATCATTAATCCAATTTCCTTGTTTAGCTAAAACTTCTCTATTTTCAAAACGTGCAGAATAACTAGTTGATGTACATTTCCAATTCCCTTGAACAGATGTTACTTTGATTTTAGGCTGTGCTGTAGTTCCACCCTTTTGATAATCATATCTAAGATAGGCAACAAAAGCTCCATTATTTTTTGAAGCATCATCATAAGCAAGTGGATTAATACCACCAAGTTCGAGAATATCAAATTTAATTTGAACTTCTTTCGTGAAATCATTTGAAATATTAAATGATAATAAGGATGCTTTTGTAGATATAGTCTCTGTATTTATTTCTATTATTTTAATAGCTACTTCTTCTTGTGTATCATTATTTATTACTCTCATATAGTCTTCATAATTAATTTCATTAGCTGAAACATTATGTACAACAGTTAAAAGTAAAAAAGAGATTGAAATTAATAACATAATTATTTTTCTTTTCATATTAAAATCATACCTTTCTTTGTAATTGTTTTTGAAACTATCATATCAATATAATAAATTTTTTATAGATGAGATTATTTTAAGATATAAATTTATTTCTTAATTATATTATATACTAAAGTAGAAAAGATAATAAGGCTTATAATAATTTAGAAATTATAGTATAATATATATATCGTATTTGATAAAGATGAGTGTAATTGTAAGATAAAAAAAGAAAATATAAATGTAAGAGAATATATAGTATGTTATTTCTATATTCAATTCATGAAAGAACATAAAATCTATTGTTCTCATATAATTTGTACTTGTTGAGGATTTGTTAAGAAAAGTACATAAATAATTTTAATTTGTTTATAAACTTAATGTTATTTTATGAAAGATGATATCTAAATTTATGTGATGTACTGATAATAAATATTATTCACATATCTTTAAAATTAAAGCGAGGTAAATTTACCTCGCTACTTATTTAAAGATTTTCAATATATACAGCTATTATTTAAAGCACCTATTAATCAATAAATTCATTATAAATAGCTTTAACAGCTTGATTGAAATAACAATTACGTACACCAATAATAATATTTAACTCACTTGATCCTTGATCTATCATTTTTATATTAATATTTTTTTGTGCCAGTGCATTAAATATTCTAGCTGCTGTTCCACGACTAGCTTTCATACCACGACCAACAACAGCAATAAGCGCTAAATCTGATTCTAAAACAATAGAATCTGGTTGTACTGCACGATGAATACCTGCAAGAATATCTTGTTCTTTATCAATAAACTCATCTGTATTGACAATAACTGTCATAGTATCAATACCTGAAGGTATATGTTCAAATGATAATTGATGATCTTCAAAGACTTGTAAAACTCTACGTCCAAAACCAATTTCAGAGTTCATCATATCCTTTTCAATCATAACAGTTGCAAAACCTTTTTTCCCTGCAATTCCTGTAATAACATGAGCTGGTTTATGACATGTACTTTCAACAATAAGTGTTCCTGGATCTGTTGGACTATTAGTATTCTTAATATTAATAGGAATACCTTCTTTACGTACTGGGAAAACTGAATTTTCATGTAAAACAGAAGCCCCCATATAAGATAATTCTCGTAATTCTTTATATGTAATTGTTTGAATAACTGCTGGATTTTTAATAATTCTTGGATCTGCAATCAAAAAACCTGAAACATCAGTCCAATTTTCATATAAATCAACTTTACCATTTTTAGCAACAATTGAACCTGTAACATCAGAACCACCTCTTGAAAATGCTTTAATTGTTTGTGTTCCATCATTTAATGATCCATAAAATCCAGGTATAACTGCATATTCTACATTTGCTAGTTTTTCTGATAAAATAGGGTCAGTCATTTCAATATCATAATTACCATGTTCATCAATAAAAATAACATCTTTTGCATCAATAAACTCAAATCCTAAATAATGAGCCAACAACATTCCATTTAAGTATTCTCCACGACTTGCTGCATAATCTTCACCTAATTTTTTTTCAAAATTATCTTGAATTATTTGAAATTCATTATCTAAAGATATATCTAATTTTAACCCATCAATAATATCTTGATATCTTGCTTTTATTTCTTCAAATGTAGCATGAAATTCACTTTTATTGGTAGCATTATATGCTTTATATAATAAATCAGTAACTTTTGTATCTTCTTTAAATCTTTTACCTGGTGCACTTGGTACTACAAATCTTCTTTCTTTATCAGATTGAATAATATCATAAACTTTTTGAAATTGTGTTGCATCAGCTAAAGACGATCCCCCAAATTTAACAACTTTACTCATTCTTTTCCCCCACTTTCATTATGTAATAATAAGAATACATTATTCTTTTGATTTTATCAACTTTTTTTAATGGATTTCATAATATTTATACAATCTTGTAAGACAATAAAACATAATATAGGAAAAACAATAAATGATAGAGGATGAAATGAAAATGCTCCTTTAAAGTCAAAATGAAGGAGATGAATACAAGCTCTTGTCATACCACACAAAAAACATTCAATACCAAATAATCCTTTTATTATGCAAAGAGATTGGTGATCCATAAAATAAACTGGTTGTATAATGATAAAAAGATATAAACTAATATAGAAAAACATTCTCAAAAAAGAGAATGTTCGATACTGATATAATTTCATCACTCTATAAAATTTCCATCTACATCTCTATCTATACTACCAACTAAAATAAGAATACCTTCAATAAATCCCCAAAAACTTGCTACCATTGTTGTTAAACCACAACTAAAAATACCACCAAAAAATAATGATAGTTGAATAACACCTTTTGAACTATATCCCAAATAAAAATTATGAATACCTAAACCACCTAAAAAGATTCCTAATAATCCAGCTGTTATTTTATATTTAGGCGAAACAATTTTGACAACTTCTGGTGGTATTTGAAAACCACATGTTGGACAAATATTAGTACCTGGTTCTATTTCTGCCCCACAATTTTGACAATGTTTTTGAAGACTTTTCATTTTTGTTCCACAATCAGAACAATACATAGCATTACTTTCTAACTTTTTTCCACAATTTTGACAATACATATTTACTTCTCACTTTCTTTTTGACAATGACATTGATAAACTCTATGAAACAAATCACTTTTTATATTTAAAAATTGTTCATGACTTAATAAATGAGGATAGCTCATCATATATAATTCTTCTCCATCAATATTTTTTCTAAATGATGGTTGTTTATAATGAAATGAATTCAAACACCATTGATGCCTTTGATAAAACTGTATGCGTCTATTTGTTAATTCATTCTTATTTTCTTCAACTTCTAAAACCATAAAATGATTTGGATAAATATCTTTTAATGTTTCTAAAAAAATACCTCCAATTCCTTGTCCACGTATTTTTTTATTAACTGCAAAATTTTCTAAAAATATATAATCATTAAATTCCCAAACAATAAGTGCTGCTATAATTTGTAAATCCTTTTCTTCTATATAAATTTTAAATTCATGATTATAAAATAATTGTAAAAATGAATCAAATAAACGTAATTCACTAGGAATAAAGGACTCTTCAAATAATTGATATATTTGTTTTAATTGAGATTGTTCTGCTAATTTCATCTTTATCACCTTGTATATTATTTTAACATAATTAAAAGAACATACAAGAGTATGTTCTAAAATTCTTCTTTCCATAAACCATGTAAATTACAATAACCATATACCTCTAATGGAATATCTCCTTCAGAAATTTCAAATGTAACAATTGGTGTATCTAAATGTGTCAATAACTTATATTGTCCACCCTGTTTTGTCTTTAAGAAAATCATTGAAATATGATGTTCAGGTGTCATTGGATGCATCACATCACCAATTTTTACTTTCACTTGATTTTTTTCTTGTGTGATAACTGGTGTATGCTTTTCACCAGCTCCTTCATGTTTTTCTACATAAACTTGTGTAAAATCATCATGATTAAATTCATCTTGATCTAATTGTATAAAGAAATGCTTATCGTTATTTTTATATAATTGCATATTATCACTCCCATTATATTATGGAGTCCTTTGTTTATTTTATACTTCAAAATAATTAATTTTTATTTTTTTATAATATGTGCAGTAATAATAGTATAACTATATGAATTAATTGTGATTTTTATATTATCTACTTCACAATACCAATTTTTACCTTGCTTATATATATAACAATTTTTATCACATACTTTCTCTTTACAATATTCAACCACATCATTCGTATCTAAGTTTAAATTCTTTTTAATTCGATTAACACCCATTTCAGTTGTATGAATTTTATCTAAATGAGATAATAATATTTCTTTTTTCTCCATATATTCAGTCTCTCTCCTATTCAAAATTATATATCTTTTCTTTCATAAACTGTTATTTCAACCTCATCACCTTCAGATTTATTTAACTGTTGACGAATTGATTTTAACATTCCAATAATATAACAAATACTTCCATCAGAATTTTTTATCCCCATGTTGACAATGCTTCCATCATATGGAATACCATCAAATGTTACATGAACTTTCACTCTACCCTTTCCAAATTCTTTACGAATATCATATGGAAATTCTATATATGCTCCACCTTTATTAGGAACAATATGAATTTTTGCTTTAAATTTATATAGACGATTTGTCATTTTATTTTCCTTTCAAATCTCATTTTAATAATAAAATCTTTATTTTTTATATTTTTCAAATGCTTTTTTCTCATCTAAATGAACATCTTTAAAAAATACAATAAGCCATACAATAATTGCTATTATAGCTATATTTTGAGAAATATAATAAGATAAAACAGCTCCTATTGCTAAGATAATAACCCAAATAAAAAAACTATTTCTTAAATCTCTACTCATTTTTCTTTGATCATAAAATTGTCTTTCTTCTTTTGAAATAGCATTAAATCCACTTATAAAAATCGTTGCCTTTTCCTTAAAAATTGCAAAAACAATTCCAAATAACAAAAAAATCATACTTAATAAACTACAAGCAATCCATCCTATATTCATTTTGTTACCTCCTTATCTGTTTTTTCAATAATATCTTTTCTCCAAAAATCATATATGATATGAGATAATTCTTGAGGATTATCAACATTAACTTCATGCGAAGAATGACTAACAAATCTTAAATAACTTCCTTTAATATTTTGATTTAATAATTTTGAACTGTTTAAATTGGCTCTATCTTTGCTACCACATAAAATCATTGTTTGACATTTTACATTATTTAAATTTTCGGATATTTTTATATGGCTCATTGAATTCACCAAACAACAAAATTCATTTTTCATTATTCCCATTTTTTCAAAGTTTTTTTTAGGCATAAATCGAAAAACAATATTTTGTATCTTCATTAACGTTTTTGGAATTTTATAAGGTATTCCAATGATAATAATAGAATTGACTTTTTCAGGATATTCTTTTGCATATTCAAGTGCCAATATCCCACCTAATGAAAGCCCACATAAATTCAATTTCCCTTCTTGCTTATGACAATATTCACAAAAAGCATTATATAAGTTTTGATAAGTCATTTCAGCATCATTCATTTTATACAAATGAATACATTCAACATCTATATTATTTTTATTCAAGTCACTTTTTACATCATGCCAACTTTCATTATTTTGACCTAATCCGTGTATTAAAATATTTTTCATTATATTTTCCCCACTTTCCTTTTTCTTTATTAAATAATTTTTTATTCTTTCTACATATTCATAAACATAACTTATATTTTTTCTACTATTATGAATTTAACTTGAGATTTTAATAAGTTTTGTTTAATCTTATCATTTGCATTTATTTTCACAATAACAAAACCAATTATCCTTTATTTTTTATAGAGTTTGAAAATAATGATCAATTTCTTCTCTTGATTTAAAAATAATGATGTTTTTATCAGCTTGATATTTTTCTAATAATTCATATATTTGAGGTAATTGATTTTTGGGAAAATCAATAATCCATTGTTTAAACTCTTCATCTAATTCATTTTCTATCCATGGTAAATCTTCTCTTTGTTTACCAATACGAGATTTTGCTCCTTTAAGGCAATCACTTAATGGAAGGTCCAACAAGAATATTGTATCACACTTTTTCAAACGTATCTCTAATGTACGTTGATAATTTCCATCAATAATCCATTGACTCCTTTTCATCACTTTTTTTAGTTTCATATCAAAATCTTCTCTTGAAATATTAGTTTGATCTGGTTTATGCCATATCATATCCAAATAATATAATGGCAGATTTGTTCTGTCTCTTAATTTTCTAGCAAAAGTGCTTTTTCCTGAACCTGGACTTCCAATAACAACAACTTTATCCATAAATATCCTCCCCATTTTATAACCTTCAAAATGAACAAATATTAAAACTATTGATTTATATTAATGTAAGATTTTATCATATCTTTTTTTAGAAGACAAATGAGTTATAACAAGCTTTTATGAAAAAAACTAAGAGTTAAATCTTAGTTTTCATATCTCATATCATCTTCTAGACGTTCTTCAAGTTCTAATAAACCTTCTACTGTTAATTCATTAAGATTTGTATAATCTAAATCATCATCTCTTCCTACAAGAATTTTAATATTTTCAACAATTGGCTGTTTCATATTTAACTCTATGAGCATGTCCTTTAAATCCTCTAAAGATAAATGATCAAATTCATCAAGTTCTGATTCAAAAACTTCATAATAAACAGATTTAATTTCTTCTATTAATGCTGTTCTTTCCCTTGTATCTTGATTAGTATCACAAGTCATATCCTTTTCCTCCTTCAATTTTCCCCTATCAAATATATTATATTATAAATAAAAGCAATTATCTAGATAAGAATTGATTTCATTAGCTTTCATCTATGTTATAATAAATAAGAGGTGATGAGTAATGTATAGTAGAGGTTTTTATGTAAAGAAGAAAGTTGATAATTACTGTGTACTTGATATTGAAACTACAGGACTTTCTTGGCAAGATGATGCTATTATAGAAATAGGGATTTTAAAAATTAGAAATAATAAAATTGTTGAACGTTATTCACAGCTCATTCAACCACATGTAAGAATCAGTGCTTTTATAACTCAATTAACAGGTATTACAAATGAAATGGTTAGAAATATGCCTAGTATTGATGAAATCAAAGAAGATGTACTTCACTTTATTGGAAATGATATTATTATTGGTCATAATACATCTTTTGATTTGAATTTTATAGCAAATCACTTTGAAATAGATTTAAAAAATCAATATATGGATACTGTACAGTTCTCAAGACTTGTCTATCCTCAATTAAAACATCATCGTTTAAGTGATATGGTTGAATATTTACATTTATCTAACAACGAACATAGAGCTTTAGCAGATTGTATTTCAACATATGAACTCTATGAAAATTGTAAAAATGAATTAATTAAAAAAAGATACTTCTAAAAAAATGAAGTATCTATTTTTGATATTTTTGAATATCTTCTAATAATAAATTATGATTTTTTTCTTGTTTTCTTTCAAATTCTTCTTTTTTGGTTTTTACTAATGATTCTACTTCAAGTTTTAATTCTCTAGATGACATACGCCTTGCTCCACGTCCAATAACTATCATTTGTTCTAGAGCATCAGATGTTGCTACAACAACATTATATTTTTGACTCAATTGATGTGTTACATGCTCAATATACATATCTGCAGTTTGTGCCTCTTTTGTATAAACAATATGAACATTATGTAATTGTTCAACTGTTCCCAAATTTCCTTTCACTTTATAAGCATCAAAAACAATAATAAGTAGACATTGTTTATAACCTTGATAGTTTCCTAAAATATCAATCAAACGTGTACGTGCTGTATCTAAATGGTTTTTAGCTAAGTTTTTTAATTCTGGCCAAGAATAAATAACATTATAACCATCAACTAATAAACATTCTGGTAATGGTTGAACAATCTTTACTTGTGAATCTAATTCTTTCTTATAATCAAAACTATCAGATAATCTACGTTTAACTGTTCCATAAGTACGTGTAAAAATATCTTCCAATTCTTGTTCTTCATTGAGAGAAGTTGAATATTTAACATGTTGATATTGTTGACTTTGTTTATTCCATTCACTATCTATATGCATATATTCTTTCACATCATTCCATTTAACATAAAAACCTGCTCCATGAGAACAAAATATAGATCCTGTTGGATTATGAATATCTTTTTCACTATCATATTGCATACTTGCAACGACTTCATCTTGATCTTCACATTGTTGATATCCACTTAAAGAACAATACAATTTTCCTTGTCCTTTTGTATAAGAAACAACCTCTTTTTGATAATTCTTCATTTTTCTTACAGGAGCTTGTCCCTCTACAACAGCTATATTTTCTAATGTTGTAGAAATAGTAAAATGCCCTTTCATGTTTTCTATATCAAATATAGCTCTACTCAAATATTCTTGAGGTACTTCTAAACGAAATTGAAAATATGGTTCTAATAAAATAGATTCTGTACACTTAAGTCCATGTCTTACAGCTCGATATGTCGCTTCTCTAAAATCTCCACCTTCAGTATGTTTTAAATGTGCTTTTCCAGTAAGTAATGTTATTTTTATATCTGTAATTGCTGCTCCTGTTAATACTCCTATATGTTTTTTTTCTTTTAAATGAGTAAGAATTAAATTTTGCCAATGTTTATCCAAAACATCTTCACTACACTGTGTTGAAAAATGTAAACCACTTCCTCTTTCTCCTGGTTCTAACAATAAATGCACTTCTGCATAATGACGAAGCGGTTCATAATGACCAATTCCCTCTACTGCTTGAATAATTGTTTCTTTATAAATAATATTTCCTTGACTTATTTCTACATCAACATGAAATCGATCAGCAATTATCTTTTTTAATATTTCTATTTGTATTTCACCCATTAATTGAATCAATATATCATCATTTTCATCTGAAAATTGAATATGTAAATTAGGATCTTCTTCTGCTAATTGTTTTATATTATGTATCATTGTATATTTATCACAATCTTGAGGTAAGATAATATGATAATTCATATATGGTTCTAATAAAGGCTGATACATATAATTTTCTGTTCCTAAACCTTCACCAAGTTGAATATTTTTTAATCCTTGAATAGCACAAACACTTCCTGCATATACTTCATCTAATACTTGATATTTATTTCCTATATACTGACGAATTTGATCAACTTTGCCATAATGATCAAGCTGTTGTTTAACTTTGAGACTTCCTCCTGTTATTTTCATATGAACTAAGCGCTGTCCTTGAGTATCTCTTGTTATTTTATAAACTTTTGCTTTGAATTCTTGCGGATAATTTTTTTCTTTTATAAATGAAGTTATACTATCTAGAAATTCTTTAACTCCTTCCATCTTCAATGCTGAACCAAAATAACAAGGAAAAGTTTCTCTTTTATATATAGCCTCTTGTATAGATGAATGTTTTAATGTTTGGGTTTCTAAATATTCATTAAGCAATGTTTCATTGTTTAATGCTATGGTTTCTAAGGATTCTTTAGAAAAATGAGTAAAGTCAAGACATTTATCATCTATTGTATTTTGTAATTCTTTGATTAGATTTTGTATATCTGTTTGTAAAATATCTATTTTATTCAAAAAAATAAACGTTGGAATTTGATAATATTTTAATAATTCCCAAATTGTTTTTGTATGATTTTGTACTCCATCTATTGAACTTATTACAAGAATTGCATAATCTAATATTTGTAAAGTCCTTTCCATTTCTGAAGAAAAGTCTACATGTCCAGGTGTATCTATTAAAGTTATTTCTACATCTTTCCAATCAAACATAGCTTGTTTAGAGAAAATAGTAATTCCTCTTTCTTTTTCTTGATGATTATAATCTAAAAAGGCATTCCCATGATCAACCCTTCCTAATTTTCTAATACTTCCTGCTAAATAAAGCATACTTTCTGATAAAGTTGTTTTTCCTGCATCAACATGGGCTAATATTCCTATCACTGTTTTTTTCATTTTATCACCACTTTATTTCATATTTTAAGATAAAAAACCATTAACAAAAAATCTTGTTAATAGTTTTAATGCTTATTGAATCAATACTTTATTTTTTTCTTTTTTTGCTTGATAAAGCAAATAATCTGCTTTATTAAACAATTCTTCTACTTTTCCTTCCTCATTAACTCCACCCATACTCACTGTTATATGCATTGTTGGATATTTTTCAATAACTAATTCACTTATCGCTTTTCTAATCTTTTCTAATTTTAATATAAAAATATCTTTAGGAATATTTCTAAAAACAATAACAAATTCATCTCCACCATAGCGAATAACCAAATCATTACTTCGTATAAAAAATTGAATAGTTTGAACAATTGAACGTAAAGCTATATCTCCTGCTTCATGTCCATATGTATCATTAATATTTTTAAAATCATCAGCATCAACTACTACTACTGAAAAGTCATCATACAATCCAACAAGTTGATCTTCATAAAAGTGTCTATTATATGCTCCAGTGAGTGCATCTTCATAAATCTTTTTATTTGTATTAAGAATAGACTGTACTAACTCATTTTGTCCATATGCATCAAATGAAATTTCATATGTAATATGTAAAACTGTTTCTAAAACAAGAGGAGTGTCTTCCACTTCTATATACATAGCTGTTACATAATATATGTCATCATCAACAAATTCAAATTTTGAAACTTTTGTTTTTTGAACTAAAGCTTTTGTTGCTATACAGTTATCACATTTTTTTTCTTTTTCCCATATTTCATAACAACATTCAGTTTCTTTTTTTAATCCTTCTTTATCTATATAAACATACTGATTCATACTTCTTAAATCTACAATTCTCACAGTATCAAAGATTATATTCAAATGTTTTACTAATGAAATCATTTCTTCTTTTTTCATATCTCATTTCTCCTACTTTAATTGAGAAATATTTTAATATCTCTATTTGTTTTCTATTTTTAATAAACACGATTTCTGAAAACATTATATCATCTTTATTTCTATATGGATAGTTTTTTTATATATCAATTCTATATATCTTACTATGATTATATATACTAAAAAATGTGAGAATATATCTCACATTCCTTATTCATTAATATTTGCACTTTGAATAATCAGTTGACTTGCTTTTACACGATTAAAATCACGTTTTAAATCTTCAACTTTGACTTTTTCTAAAACTTGTTCTTTTGTCATTTGATTTTGTTGTGCAATAGCTTCTACTTGTTGATCAACTTCTTCATCAGTTGTTGATAAATTTTCCACAACAACAATTTCATCAATAATAGCTTCGAATATAGCTTGTTGTTTAGCTGATGGTTCTAATTGTTGACGAAGTGCTTCTTCATTCATTCCCATCATTTGTAAGTATTGTTCTAATTGCATTCCTTGTCTTGCTAATTCCATACTAATATGTTGAATATGTTGTTTCATTGCAACATCAATATCTTCTTGACTTACTTCTACTTCACAATTTTTAAGCAACTTATCAAAAATAGCATTTTCTACTTCACTTCTATATGTTTGGTCATATTGTGCTTGAAGACTTGCTTTCATTGCTTCATTTAAGTCTGCAACTGTTTTAACATCTGGTACATTTAATGATACTACAAATTCATCATTTAACTCTGCTTCTTTTTTTACTTCTATTTTATGAACTGTCACTTTAAAAATAACATCTGCTCCTGCTAAATCTGCCATTCCATAATTTTCTGGAAAAGTTAAATTTAATTCTTTTGTTTCTCCTTTTTTCATTCCAATCATCTGATCTTCAAAACCTGGAATAAATTGTCCAGAACCAATTTCTAATCTATGATTATCTGCTTTTCCACCATCAAAAGGAACACCATCTTTAAATCCTTCAAAATCAATAGTTGTCATGTCTCCCTGTTCTACAGTATCTCCTGCTTTTTCAACATATGTTGAATTTTGAGCGACTAATGCTTGAACTTGTTGTTCAACTTCTTCAGGAGTAACACTTTGTTTTTGTACTGTTACTTCAATTTCTTTGTATTGTCCTAACTTATTTATTTTACTCATACTACTTTCCTTTCTTTTATTATGTTGTTCATTGTAACACAAATGAATAGTTTTAATCAACTTTACTTCAAATATCTCTTTTTATTTTTTTAATATTTGTTGAATAAGTTCTTCATTGTTTTTTGTTTTTCTAAATAAATAAAGTAATTGATCTACAGCTTGATCAGATTTTAAACCATTTAATGCTTTTCGCATCTTATTAACAGCTTCTAATTCTGATTCAGTTAATAATAAATCTTCTCTTCTTGTTCCTGATTTTAGAAGATCTATAGCTGGAAAAATTCTTCTTTCTTGTAATTTACGACTTAATACAACTTCCATATTTCCTGTTCCTTTAAATTCTTCAAAGATAACATCATCTATTTTACTTCCAGTTTCAACCAATGCTGTTGCTAAAATGGTTAAACTTCCACATTCTCTTGTATTTCTTGCAGCACCAAAAAAACGTTTTGGCATATATAATGCATTTGGATCTAGCCCTCCTGATAATGTTCTTCCAGAAGGAGTTGTTGTTAAATTATATGCACGTGCTAATCTTGTAATACTATCTAATAAAATCATAACATCTTTACCACACTCTACTAAACATTTGGCACGTTCAATAACCATTTCAGATACTTTTTTATGACGTTCTGGTAATTCATCAAATGTTGAATAAATCACTTCTACATTTTCACCACCAATAGCTTCTTTAATATCTGTTACTTCTTCTGGTCTTTCATCTATTAACAAAATAATTAAATGAATTTCTGGATGACTTTCTTTCACAGATATAGCAATATCTTTTAATAATGTTGTTTTTCCTGCTTTAGGTGGTGAAACAATAACACCTCTTTGTCCTTTACCTATTGGAGATAATAAATCTATAATACGCATAGATAAACTATGATTTAATTTAATTCTTTCATTTGGAAAAATCGGGGTTAAATCTTCAAAAGGATTACGATACTTGGCAATGGCACAATCTAAATCATTGATTGTTTCAACTCTTAATAAAGCTCTAAATCTTTCTGTTGACTTAGGTTCTCGAATATATCCTGTAATTGCATCTCCTGTTTTCAAATTAAAACGTCGTATTTGTGAAGCAGATACATATATATCTTCTTTACCTGTTAAATAATTATCACTTCTTATAAATCCAAAACCATCAGGTAAAACTTCTATTATTCCATTTTCCACTTTTCCTGTAGGTTCATCTTTTGTTTCTATTGACTGATCGACTTCATTTGTATTCATGTTTGTAACTCCTTTTTTATGTCCAAATACATTCTATCAAATATTTGTATGATTTGACATAAAAATTTGAATATAATTTTTTATTTAAGACTGATTAAAAAAGTAATATTTATTAATTATTAAAAATCTAAATATAAAATCATATTTTCTTTTATTTTATATTTTTAAAATTTTATATTCTTTTCTTATGATATCTTTAAAATAATACAATATGTATATATTTCTATAAATATCATATTATATAAACTGCATTTTTTCAAAAATCTTTATAATAATAAATAACAAACTTTTCTCTTTGTTTTTAAGCAAAGGTTATTTTTTTATTTTCCATACACAAATATTTAAAATACTTTGAACCCCCCCCCTTAAATATAATATTCTATAAGTAATGGATGTCTTTTTATTTGATAAGATATATTTTTTCTCTTTATAAATTGATTAATATACTAATGAAAACTTAATATATTAGATAATCTTTTTAGTTAAGTGATAACACAAAATCTATTTCATTTTTAATATATTGTTTATGTAATAAATATTAATAATTTTAACTTGCTTATTATTTGAATCTTGAGATTTGTATATAATTATTGGATTACAAATATAAAAGTTATTTGAAGAAAATTTTTAAAGAACTCATAATCTATATTTTAGTGTATATTTAAAATATATTCCTGAGTCTTTTTTATTTCATTTTCTTTAATCATTAATTTATCACTACAATATTATATCCTATTAAAAACCACCTATTATATGCTTATATAAGCGTATAATATTGACTTGATTATTCTATTATTCTAATATGATAGTGAGGTGGGTATATAATGCAAAGAAATAAAGATAAATATTCATTTATTAAATTTTTATCTGTTATTAATATTATTATTAAAAATAGTGATGAAAAAAATCCTATGACTGTCAATGATATCAAAGATAAATTATATGAATCTGATTATGATTTTCATATTGATTATAGATTAATCAAAAAATATGTAAAATATTATAATGAATATTATGAGGATACAATTATAGAATGTTATAAGAAAGGAAGAAATGATAATTATTATTTTGTTAATACAACATTAGATACTATGGAAGCAAAAGCAATTGTAGATCTTATATATAGTTCTGATTTTTTTACATTAAAAACTAAAGAAAATTATAAAAAAAGAATTCAAGATATGTTTAGTATCCATTATCATGCTTATTTTGATAAACTTTTGAATTTACATATTGAAAAAAATGAAAATGACCAAGTATTCTATAAAGAATTAGAAGTCGTTGTTAATGCCATAAAAAATCATAAAAAAATTCGTTTCGAATATCATAAACCTTTTCTAACAAAAAAAGAAAATAATAAAAAAATAGAACTTGCTCCTATAGATACATACTTTGCAAATAATGAATATTATTTACTATGTCAAGGTGCAATTGATTCTCAATTATGTATTACATATCGTTTAGATTATGTTAAAAATGTTGAAATAATTAATGATTCTTCTTTTTTCTTTAGTGAATTAGAAATACAATCCTTTCATGAAAAATTAAAAAATATTACTTACATGTATGGTGAGGGGAAAATGGAAATTATCGAATTAGAATTTCATGAATCCGTTTACTCTAATATCATTGATAAATTTGGTAAAAATATTAAGCCTAAAAAGTTTTCTAATGATACTTATAAAATACAAGTTAAAAATGTAATTAATAGTACTTTTTATTCATGGATTATTGGATTTGGCGGAAAAATTCAAATATCTGGAAATGCAAAACAAGTAGATAAATTTAAGAAATTTCTAAATGAAAAATTTCTATAAAAAAATAAATCAAAAACTGTTCAAACATAAATACATAAAGAATAGACATTTTAAAGTATTTACTATAATATTTCTATTCTTTTTATATACTGTGTATTTTATGATAACAAAAAAATTTCTATTCAAAATAACATAACTCTAAAACAGTAGCTAAAACATCAATCGAGCAATTCAAGTTTTGCTTCTATTCAAAATAACATAACTCTAAAACATATAACTCCATAAACCAGAAGATTTCGTAGTTTTGCTTCTATTCAAAATAACATAACTCTAAAACGTTGGACTTGTAACTGGTTCTAGGATTTCCGTTTTGCTTCTATTCAAAATAACATAACTCTAAAACGTAAATGCTCCCTCATTGTATGTATATGTAGTTTTGCTTCTATTCAAAATAACATAACTCTAAAACGTAAATCCAAACTCATAGATATTAACTCCTGTTTTGCTTCTATTCAAAATAACATAACTCTAAAACCGCTGGGCTAATATCTGTAAAAGGGGCAAAGTTTTGCTTCTATTCAAAATAACATAACTCTAAAACGGTTGGAAAAAGCATAAGACTGTTATTAAAGTTTTGCTTCTATTCAAAATAACATAACTCTAAAACTACGATATTTATGTGAAACAGGGTTTTTTAGTTTTGCTTCTATTCAAAATAACATAACTCTAAAACCTCATTTGCAAATGAACACCCATATCTGCCGTTTTGCTTCTATTCAAAATAACATAACTCTAAAACGAACAAAGAACAATCTAGGTTGTTTTGCTCGTTTTGCTTCTATTCAAAATAACATAACTCTAAAACTTATTTGAAGAAAATTTGATAGTTCTATTTGTTTTGCTTCTATTCAAAATAACATAACTCTAAAACTAAGCAAGACAATGAATATAAGTAACTTTTGTTTTGCTTCTATTCAAAATAACATAACTCTAAAACTATCTTTCATTAACTTTTTCAAGATATTCTGTTTTGCTTCTATTCAAAATAACATAACTCTAAAACACAGTCGAAATATCCTAATTCTGTTCTTGGGTTTTGCTTCTATTCAAAATAACATAACTCTAAAACTATACACTTTTGCATGAACATTCAATCATAGTTTTGCTTCTATTCAAAATAACATAACTCTAAAACTTAACTTTAATTTATATGCAAAAGTTAATAGTTTTGCTTCTATTCAAAATAACATAACTCTAAAACTCGGTAACATCATCATACATTTTTTGAGCGGTTTTGCTTCTATTCAAAATAACATAACTCTAAAACTCAAATTAGGTAAAAGTTTTCAAGACACGACTCCTATAGTTATTTTAAATATATAAATATTTTAATATATTTGTTCACAAAATTCATTATCAATAATATATTTTTTAAAATTTTTAGAACGATTATATTCATTCTCTATAAATAAACAACAAACCTTTTTATAACATATATATTTATTTATCTCTTCTATTTGTTTATCATCCAAATACTGTAATAAACAAACAAAAATAAATACTTGATTTGGCAAAATTTCTGAATATAAATCAATACAATCCAATATCTTATCAAATATTGATTTATTCTTAATATCTTCAACTTTTACATTTAAGCATTTTAAATAAGAAATAATAGACAAATCATAATTAGCAGAAAAATTAAAGTTAAAATCATTAAGCTCATTAATAATAATATTATTTAGACTACTGATATAAGTATTAAAAATCTCATATATGTCTTGTTGATTAATTATACTTTGACTTATTTTTGAATAAATTTTAGTCAGTAGAAATCTATCATTAAAATTAAAATGTATTGGATCTAAAATAAGATTTATTTGATTCCCTTTTACTATATTATCTAAATTATCTAATATTATTATTTCATCATTGATTGAAATATTGTCTATATAATTTGATAAGCTTAGGATTACTTTTGAAAATAACTTATGATTTTCAATAATAAGTAAAGTATTCTCAATATTTGTAAATATTATATCTTCAAATCCAATAATCTGTAATTTCATAATATAATTAACCTCGATTCACTATCTTCTACATTAAATTTCTTTTCTCCTGTAAGATATTTAATTTGTGAAAATTGTTTTTCTGTGACAATTAAAACTGCAACTAAACCTTTTAATGGTTTATACTTTTCTAGTCTCATCATTTCACTTTTAACTACTGAATTATTTAAAGCCAACTTACAATAAACACTTTCTTGCATCATAATAAATCCATCTTGTATCAACTTTTTTCTAAAATTTTGATATATTTTTCTTTCATTGTAGGTTGTTGTAGGCAAATCAAAGAATAGAATTATTCTCATATATCTATAACTCATATTCAAAAAATTCTATTAAAGAAATATCTTTCTTCTCAAGTGCCGAAAAAATACTCTTCAGATAAATACTAATAGCTTTAGTTAAATATTGACTACTATTTTTTATAATAACCTTTTTATTAAGAATGTCTAGTAACTTAATTTTCATACTTCCTCCAAATACTTCTCCATAATTATCCTTGACAACCTTATCAACAATTGGTCTAAAAGGTTCCATTAAATCAGATGATAAATTATAAGGATTAAAATAATTAGTGTGTTTGATACCTATTTGTGTTAAATATCCGTTAGCAACTATCTCTTTATTAAACTGAGATAAAATAATCGTATAACCATAATTTAAAGCTATATTTACATTATTTTTCTCTTCTCTACTAAAATTTTTCCCAAATAATGAATTAAAATAAACTTTAGCTGCATGCCCTTCTCTATTTGTTTCATCAAAAAATTTAACATTATTATAATATTGATATAACATATATGATGTTTGTAATTCATAATAATCTAATAATTGTGCTTGATAATATATTTTCCTTTTTATTACTTCTGTCCAAATTAATTTTGCATATTCAGAATCCCATTGCATCTGTAAATGTATTTTTTTACTGCTATCATGACTTCCATAATATGGTATTACTTCACCAATAGGACTTCTTTTTTGATCACAAAATACAATTTTAATCTTCCTATTTAGCATTTCTGAAACTAAATAGGAAGTTATTGTTACAGCTGTAGAATCAATAATAATTGTATTTATTTCTGATAAATGAATCATTCTTACATCTTCATTACGAATAATTAAATAATCATTCTTATATGAAAGTTTGCAAGAACTTTCAATAACTACTGTTCTCCATGTCATAATTTTATTTTTTTACTATAAATACCAGTAACAGAGGATTCTATGAATTGGATTTCATCTAACAATAATTTTATACCATTTAACCGTCCAATTCTATTACCCAAATTAAAATTATCAAGCTTAATATTTCCATTAGTTGCATTAGCATGTGTTATGACTAACAATTCATTAATAACTTTACATTGTTCCTCAATTGATAATTGAGTAAACTGTTCTTTTTTTAAGGAAATCTTATTATAATGATTGTTATATAATGGATAAAATTTATTTAATTTCTCTAACCATGTGTTAAATAATAATATAATATCTTCTGCTTTTAATTCACTATAATTATTCAAAGAAATAGCCTTATCTATATTACACAAAACTTTCATTAATTCTGAATTTAAAATGAGTTGCTGTGCATTGATAAGTTCCTGACTACTTGTTATATAAAATAATCCACCTTTATATTCAATAAGTTGATTTTTCTTTATTACTTTTATAATATGCACTTCTTCTAGCTTTTCCTGTTTCTCAATATATTTTATTTTCTGAGATAGAGAATACGATTTATATACAAGTGGCATTCCAACCAATTTTCTAATGATTTTCTTTTTCTTTCTTCCCTCTATAGCTAAAATTTCATACTGTAACCCTGTATAACCTCCATATTTTTCCACATTTTCTCTAGTCTTATTAACAGGTATAGTTGCTTTCGTTTTTTTATTTTCAGAATTATTATTTCCTGGCACTATTGTTACCTTAAATAGTGATGAATTATTACTCTCTAATTTTTTTGTTATATAACAATCTTTATATTGAAAACATTTCAATAAATTAGAAATTTTAGATGTATTCCAAATAAGTTCTCCTGTTTCTAAATTAAAGTGATCATTATCCATACTATTTAAAATGAATCCATTATTAAGGTGTTTTTTAGTTTTATTCTTAATAAACTTTTGATATTCACCATAAATATATCTAGCTTCTAATTTTGGATAGCATTTTTGAATAAAATTTCCAATAATACAAGCTATATAAGCATCATGAGCATGATGTAAATCATTAACATTTCTATTCTTATAAATCTGATACTTATCTCTAAACTGATGTGATAAATTTGCACGTACAGTCATTACTCTTGTTGTTGTATAATGTTCTAAAATTAATTGTGTAACATTTTTTATAATTTGTCTTGTTTCTACTAATTGACGATTAATAAATTTTTCTGTTGTCTTTTCATCATATTGAGTTCTAACTAAATTAAAGAATTTCTTTTGTGAAATAAGTTTATTATCTAATAAATATTTCCAAAAATTATAATTATTATTAATAATTTGAGTAGATAGTGATAAATCATTTGACTTTCTTTGGTTTTGGTCTTTAATTACAAGAACTTTATTATCCAAACTATCATCTTTAATTAAAGATTGTGGTATAATATGATCTACCTCATACAATTGCAGTTTACTTATATCTAAAGATTGTTGAGAATACATACATTTTCCCATTTGAGTATAATACAAATATAGTCTCTCATTATTTATTTTATTAGATTCATCCTCTTTTTTTAAATTCTCTTGAACAATTTCATCATTATATGCATTTGATGGTAGCGAGTTAAATATATCCTTTAATTTTTTTATTTGAGAAACTGTTCGCTTTTTTTCGCCTTCTTCTCTAGCAAATTCTATATAAATATGGGATGGACGATGTTTCATATACCCTGATATTTCATCAATTATTTTTAATGCTTGCCATATACCTCTCTTGATAGCTGGTGAACCAGCTAATTGTTCAACTTCTTTATAATTAAACTTACCATCATTGTATTGATAGGTTTCATTCTCTATGAGTTGTTTAAATCCTAATTTTTCATCATTAATAATCTCCATTAATACCTTATTTGTTTCTTTCATTACATCTAAAATAGTACATTGTGAATTAATATAATTATCAGCATATAAACCATCAATTAATTTTCTAGAAAGTCTAGACCATCCTGTATATTTCATTTTTAAAAGTTTCTGTACTTGACTTTTAGACAAATGCCATATGTTTTTTAATCGTCTTTTTAAGATTTTCTCATCTTCAAATATGGTCATATCATAAATAATATGTTCAATCAAATCATAATTGGTATAAATATTATCAAAAATCTCTTTAAAATCTATCCAAGCATTTAATGAAGAAGAAAATACTTTTTCCTTTTGATAACCTGTAATCTCTAAATCTTCATTATTTAAGTACAATTGTTCTTTTTTTATCCACACTCTTAACTTTTTATCAGTAACCGTTTTATTCTTCATAAACAAATCTTCTATAATTTTATTTTTCACATCAACTGATAGTAATTTACCATTAATTCTAATCTTATTTAATTCTGATAAAACTTCATACATGTTAGCAGTTAATGAATTTTTAGGCATGACTGCCTCATTTGGAAGATAAGTGCAGTGATTTATCATACGCTTGATAAATTTTTCTGCTGTTTGATCCACATCTACAATATCTTCCAAATTCCAAGGTCTTATTTCATCACTCTTATGATTTTCTTTTCTAACTAACCATGAAAATGGGCTTTTTTCATTAAGTGGTCCTATATAATAAGGAATTTTATAAGTCAAAAGTTTTTCTATATATTTAGAATTATTTTTTAAATCAGGATAATAAACTGATTGATTTTTAATAATTTTTTGTAATTCATCTAATTGTAATTGATATGGGATATTAGCATTCTTTTTGTCATTTTGTTTTAACAAAAATCTCTCATTTTTAATTTCATTAATACAATATTGAACATCTTCCACACTTGATGGACACTTTTTTAATAGTTGTAATATATATGTATAAAAATTTTCTTGTTTTATTTTTGATGGATTATGTATATATTGATAATAATTATGTACATCTTTATCCTTAATTCTAAAAACTTCATTATAGTGTTGTGGAATATATTGTTTTACAATTTTCTTCAGTAATTTCAAATCATCACTATGCTTTTCATATCTTTTTATCATTGCCTCTGATATAGAATTTGAATCTTCTAAAATTCCCTGAAGTTCTATCCAACTATAAATTTCATTCATCACATGAATGAAATCTGTATATTCATTTAAATCGTTTTCATATTCACTAAACTCTTCTTCATAATTTTCACTAGAAAAATTTAATGAAATATTTTTTTCATCATGTAATAATGATTTATCAGTAAACAATTTAACTAAGTCGAATTTTAAGCCTACTAAAGCTGAAAAAAATTGTTTAATAGCATTTTTATTTTCTTTATCAAACTCTATATTTTTTAAGCACTCCTCAACTTTAACTGATTTTGTTTTTACTGATTTTAAAATATTTAACAACTTTTCTTGTTGAGCAGCATCCAAAATAATATTATTTATTTCATTAAAATCACAAAAATCTTGAAATAAATCTTTAAATTTATCCACCATATTATTATCTGATTTTAATGAAAAATTTTGATTTTCATATAGGAAATTTCCTCTATACTTAATAATATGATGTAATGCCAAATAAATCAAACGTGGATCCTCTTTCTCACTTGAATGAACTAAATAATTTCTTAAATGATAAATTGTAGGATATTGCAAATAATAATCTTTATCATTATATTTTGCATCAATAAACAAATTAAAATTATCTTTATAATTATCTTTTAAATATAATAATTTATCTTCTTGATCTAAAAAAGAAATATTTTTTAAACGAATAAAAAAAGTATCATCAACCTCCATAATCATATTATTCATTATCTCTTGTAAAAGTCTAACTCTCATTCTTCTCCTATTATAACGTCTTCTTGAAGAACGAGATATTCTTCTTGATTGTGCTGTTTCAGCTGTATCAAACAATCTCACACCCCATAAATTCTTATTCCCTTTTTTCAATAATTGGCAACTTTCATCAACAACTGCCCATCCTACTGAATTTGTTCCAATATCTACACCTATTGAATAATTAACATTTTCTTTCATAGTTCTTGACATTCCTTTCTAATTGAGATATTCTATTATTGTCAAAACAATATGTTTTGTCTATTCAAAATAACATAACGAGTTAAAATAAAGCTTATGCTCAAATACCACTTATCAGTGGTTATCACTTAGGTGATTATGAAAGTTGCGATAGCAACTTTTTTTGTTATTATGATATAACTATTATATCATATATATGAACAGTCGTATTATATAAATAGACAATTTTCACTATTAAATCCTTTTTTTTGGATTTAACATATATACACTAGCATATATATCTCAAAAACATATTCTTATTTAAGAATATGTTTTAAAGTTTTATAAAATATTTATTTTGATAAACGTATATTTAAGAATGTATATTCATCTATACCATAAAATATTTATATTATTTTCTACTTAATTATACTTTTGAACTTATTTTGTAATTCATAGTATACCTCCCATTTTTAACATATACAAAAACTATTAAAATCTTATCAATTTTCATGTATAATATGATAAATGCGATTTAAAAGGAGTGTAATAATTTTATGATTTTAAAACAAATAGATAAAGATTTAATGGATTTAACAGAACAATCTGATTTAGAACTCAAAGATATTTACAAAAACATTGATGATATATGTTTACATAATTCAAATAGAATCTTATCTGCATTTATAGAAAATCAAGTTTCTTATTCTGATTTTGCAGATATTAATGGTTATGGCAATTATGATGAAGGAAGAAATAAATTAGAAAAAATATTTGCTACAGTGCTAGGATGCAAAGATGCTTTAGTAAGACCTCAAATTATGAGTGGTACCAATGCATTGTATTTAACTCTCTCTGCTTTATTAAAACATGGAGATACAATGATTTCTATATCAGGAGCTCCTTATGACTCTTTGCAAGAAATGATTGGTTTAAGTGGAAATTCGACACAATCCTTAAAAGCAAATGGTGTTCATTATGAACAAATCGATTTAATTAATAATGAATTTGATGAGGAAAAAATTATTAAGCGTTTAAAAGAAAATAATGTTAAATTAGTAGAAATTCAAAGATCTAGAGGATATTCTCATAGATTATCTTTAACAATTTCCAAAATAGAACATATTATCACAAAAATTAGAGAAGTGAACAAAGATGTAATTATTATGGTGGACAATTGTTATGGTGAATTAGTAGAAAAGAAAGAACCTGGACATGTTGGAGCAGATATTGTTGTTGGTTCATTGATGAAAAATCTTGGTGGGGGAATTGCCCCTACTGGAGGATATGTTGCTGGAAGAAGTGATCTTATTTATGCGGTAGCTGAAAGATTGACAGCCCCAGGGATAGGAAAAGATTTAGGAGCAAACTTTAATTTAAACAATTCTTTCTTTAAAGGAATTTTTATGGCTCCTCATGCTGTAAAGAATGCTTTAAAAACTGCTATATTCACTTCTTATATGTTAGAAAAATTAGGATATAAAAATGTTTCTCCTTTATATAATGAGCAAAGAACAGATATTATTCAAACATTAGATCTTGAAACAAAAGAAAATCTGGTTGCTTTTACTCAAGGTATTCAAGAATCAAGTCCAATTGATTCATTTGTTCATGTATTACCTGCTCCAATGCCAGGATACCCTTTTGATGAAGTAATGGCAAGTGGTAGCTTTACACAAGGAAGCACAATTGAATTAAGTGCAGACGCTCCTGTTATTGAACCTTATACTTTATATATGCAAGGTGGCTTAACTTTTGAATATGGAAAACTCTCTATCTTACTTGCTCTAACAAAAATGAAAAATAGATAAAACGACGAAAAACTGTGACTTTCTATAAATCACAGTTTTTTATATAAGAATTATCTCAAAATCAAACGATTAGCAACTTCCCTTTTGACCACCATCGATTCTAATGATGGTATTATTAATGAAATTGGCTTCATCACTAACTAAAAACTTAACAAGATAAGCAACTTCTTCTGGTTTCCCATATCTATTTATCATAATTTTTTCTTGTTCTTCTTTTAAAAATTGTTCATCATAACCTTCTAATTCATTTTCTGTTCCAATAAAACCAGGTGCAATACAATTCACATGAATGTATGGAGCAAATTCAAAAGCTAAATTATGTGTCAATGAAATCAACGCTGCCTTTGAAGCATCATAATCAATGCACATTGGATAATATGTATTGATACCATTAGTAGAAGAAACATTAATAATTCTTCCATATTCTTTTTCAAGCATATACTTATAAACCCTTTTACTGCAATTAAAAGCTCCCACAACATTGACATCTAATGTTCTTCTAAATTCTTCAGCATTTTTCAAATGAAACAAATTTGATAAATCAACAGCTGCATTATTAATTAAAACATCTACACCATGTAACTCAGATTCTATTGTTGTTACCATTTGATCGACTTCATTTTCTAAGGAAATATCCGCTCTTATAGCCAAACATTTGACACCATAATCATTAATGATCGTTTCCCTTAATTCCATCGCTTCTTTTTTAGAGGTTAAATAATTAATCACAATATCATAATTATTTTTAGCGAGCTCTAAAGCAATAGCTTTCCCAATACCTTTTGCTCCTCCTGTTATTAATACAACTTTATTCATTATTTTAAAAAAGAGTTTAACTAAACTCTTCCTGCATATTTCCCATCTGTTGTAAATACAACAATTTTTTCACCTTGTTCAATGAATTGTGGAACTCTTAATGATAAACCAGTATCTGTTACAGCATCTTTTGTTTGATTAGATGGTGCACCTTTAATAGCTGGATCTGTTTCCACAATAGTTAATTCTACTTTTTCAGAAACTGAAACAGATAATAACATTCCATCAAAGAACATTAAATAAGCATTAGCTCCTTCAACAATAAAATATTTATTGAATCCTACTTGTTCCTCAGTTAATTCATAAGTATCATATGTTTCTAAATCCATAAAATAATATGTTGAATCTGCACTGTAAGAATATTGAACCAATTTTTTAGAAATATTAGCTTGATCAAATTTAGTAGAAGCATTAAAGTTTCTTTCTTGAATATTTCCAGTTTTTAAGTTTCTCATCTTTGTTTTTAAAATTGCTGCTCCTTTACCAGGTTTCACATGTTGAAAATCTAAAACTTGGCAAGGATCACCATCAACAATTAAAGTTAATCCTGTTTTAAAATCTCCTGCTGCAATTGCCATAATTATCACTCCTATTTTTTATATTTTTCACATATTTTATTGTAACAGTTTTATGTCATATTCTCAAGTCAGACAAAATTAAAATATAGATAATTTTTCTTTCCCTTGATGTTCTTTGATATATTGACTCCATTTAATATACCCATATGTTGTATTGGTAAAATATCCAATTTTTAAAATTAATAATACATATTGTCCTGAAATAATATTAATAATTGCTTCAAGGAATGAGCAGATATACCACGCAATCCATTGTTCTCTTAATCTAAAGAAAATAAACAATCCATTAGCAATACCTACAGCAGATGCACATGCATCAATATAGATAATTGCTGTTTCTAATGTTTTATTGTTGTAAAAATCTGTTGCAATATCAAGACCACTAATGAAATATCCAATAACAATTGTCCAAACAATGATACCAATAATAACCAATGCTTCTTGATATCCTTTTAATTTTCTTACTGCTGTTAATTCATTTTCGTCTACATCTTTATGTTTAGACCAGTTGATATAACTCATAATATCAATAGGTAACCAGAAAAATAAAGTAACTGCCATTGTTGCAAATCTATACATTAAGACAATACATGTGATAATTTCAACGATTTCAACGAATACAGATACAAGGAAATTATATCTAGATTGTTTTGAAATTAATAACTCACAAAGAATATTTAAGAATGTGTCTAATAAATACAATAACATGATGATAATTCCATTAACACCATTTGCATTTTCTTCTGGAAAAGCGACTGAAAAAATAGTTGCTAAAACCATGATAATCATGAACCATGATTTTTCATAGGTTGTAAATCGTTTAGAAAATAACATCATAATAGCTAATGATAAGGCTAGAATGAATGTTGAAGTTCCTAGATTAAATATAGCTATTGATTTTTCTGCCATAACTTGTTGATATGTATATTGAATTTGATTATTGCTTACATCGTTATGGTCAAAATATAATCGTGTTCCATTTTCAGTTTTATATTCATAAGCAATTATTGATGTTTCCTCTAATTTTTCATATTCTTCATATGGATAAGAAACAACTATTTTTTTATCACCATTTCGATAAATGACATCACATACTGTACTGTCTGAATCATAATCCTCTTCTTCTACATCTCTTACCATATTGACAGTTCCAATATATTCGATTTCTCCAACATCTGAATGTATTTTAGAAAAACCAATACAAACAGAAACAATTGAACATATACATAATAAAGCTAGAATAAATATTTCTATTTTTCTTAACTTTTTATTTGGTTCAATATTCGATTTAAAAAATTGAATCATTTCATTAATCCCCCTCTTACTACATAAATTTCAACAAAGTTTTTAAATCTTTTTTTATTTGAAACACTACATTGATCCTTATAAATAATGATTATTGATTAGAAATCAAAATTATCAACATTATTATATTCTTTGAAATTTTCAATCCAATCACTCATACAATTTTTGATTGTATAATATAGTTGGTCATAATCTTCTTTTTCAATATAGCCGTGTTCTAACATACATTTATAAAATTTCTTAATGCTTGCTCCATTTTCTTTGACAGTTGTTGCATTAGACCACATTGCTCTTCTTACAAACCACTCTCCTAAAAAACTATCAATTTCATAACAACCTTTTTTTATTTCATTACAATCATAATAGTTTAAAAAATCATTAATATACAAAGACACATTGTTAAGATGTCTTCATATTGTTTTGTCCTTTAATCCTTGTTTGACTCAATCATTATAAAAACATCTAAATATCTTTCATTTTCTTTTTCAATTTGACTTACTACTTTTTCATATTCATCATAATCTTCAAATTTTTCATCTCATTACATATTTTTCTCTGTCAATTTATTTGTTTGCTATTTAATAATTGTAGTATCTCACTTATCAGTAATTAAGTATTTATTCTTATCTACTGCATAATGTGGATTATAACATATTTTATTTGGGTTTTATATAAAAAATTAATGATTAGTAACAAAATAACTACCATAATATTCTTCATCATATAGTCTTACTATTTCTTCATATGTTAATTTTGACATAATAAAACCCCTCCTGTTGCTAGTTCAACTTTTGGGGTTTAGTTCACACTTTGTAACCTTCATTTATTTTATTATCTTTTTTAAAACACCATCTTCTAAATCTTTTATATTAAACAAAGTATCTAACACATCAAATGTTTCTTTTAAATTGTGTTTTGCACTCTTCCATCCTTGTCCATCAGTAACCCAAACAAAAGTAACTCCATCTATTTTTTTTATTTCTTGCGTTATGTTTTTATAACTTCTTGCAGTTTCATTGAGCTTGCTACCACCACTTTTATAAAAATTAGTTTCAAAAACATAAATTTGATGTTCTGTTTTTACAACAAAATCAAATCTCTTTGCAACATCTCCTGCATTTGTAAGCAGAGATAAATCAATATGCCATTTCTTTTCAATATCTCTTGTATACATTTCTTTATAATACTGAACATTTAATTCTTGTATATAACTTTCTAATAAATCTTCCATTAAATGTCCACCTCGGTTTTTCCTACCATTTGAATCTAATCCAACTTCTACTCCTGTAACATAATCTACAAGATTATTAATAACATGATTTTGTATTAAATTTTTTAAACCAGTTTCTTTCATAAATTCTAAATATACATCTATACTTGATTGCGTTAATTCTTTATTTTTTAAAGAAAAGTTATATTTTATACTTTTATATTTTGTTTGAACTTCTATTTCATATTGTCTAACTGCTAATAGTATAGGAATACATTTTAATGTGTTTGGATAATTTGTACATATTTCACGAAATTCATTATTAAAGTTATTTGCCCCAATTAAAGAATTTAATATATTTAATTCTATCTTCATCTTATTTATATTTTCATATACTTTTTCAAAATCAACATAATATTTATAGTCAGATATTGAACTTCTCAATGTCAATAACCAGTCATTAAATTTTCTCTCCATAAACAACTTCCTCTATTCTTTTCATACCTATTTCATAAAATTCTTTTTCTTTTTCTATTCCTATAAATTTTCGCTTTAACTTTTTACAAACAACTCCTGTAGTAAAACTTCCCGCCATGAAATCACAAACCAAATCTCCTTCATTAGTGCTTGCAAGAATGATTTTTTCTAATAAATATTCTGGTTTTTGAGTTGGATGTTTTCCAAATTTTTTTTCCTTTTGAGGAGTTAAAGAACCTGCAAAGATATCCTTCATTTGTTTTCCATCATTCAACTCTTTCATCAAAGAATAATTAAATGTATATTTCGCCTTTTTTATATTTTTTTTAGCCCATAATAATGTCTCTGTTGAATGTGTAAAACAACGACATGCTAAATTAGGTGGTGGATTGGTTTTCATCCAAGTCACATTATTAATAATTTTAAAACCTAATTCCTCTAATAAGTATCCAATAATATAAATATTATGATAAGTACCTGAAATCCATATACTTCCTGTATCTTTTAGAATACGTTTTGCTTCTATTAACCATTTTCTATTAAAACTAACTTTATCTTGAAAAGTATAATTTTTATCCCATTCTCCTTTATCAACAGATACTTGTTTTCCTCCTGAACAAGTTATTCCACCATTTGATAAGAAATATGGTGGATCTACGAATATCATATCTACACTTTTTTCTTTCCATGTTGGAAGAATTTCAAAAGCATCTCCATAAATAAGCTCAATCTCTTTATCATTTGTATAATTTCTTATAATAACTTCTTCACCTTTCCTATTTGATGAATCAGAATTTATAAATCTTTTAACTGGTACTACTTCTATATAATAATCTTTATATAATTCTCTTATAAACTCAGTGTTGTGGTTTGTTAGCATACAGAAAACACCTTTATTAGTTAATTCTTTAAACAAACTGGCTAATCTTATATGTTCTTCCTTGGAAAATCCTTCTTTTGTATATGCTTCAAAAGATGTATCATTTAATGGAGCATATGGACTATCAAAAAATACAAAATCTCCTTTTTGACAATCTTTACATATTTCTTCAAAATCTTTATTTTGAATATTCACTTTTTTTAAATATTTTGAAATTTCTTCTAAATTATCTTTTGAGTAAGATAAACCAGATTTTTTTTGATTAAATGGAACATTAAACAGACCTTTTGAATTGACTCTATATAACCCATTAAAACAATGCTTATTTAAATAAATAAACATTGCGGCTAATTCAAAATCCTTTGTATTATTTTTTATTTTTTCATTGTATAAATCTCTTGTTTGATAATAAAAATCTTTTGGATTTTTTTCATGACTTAAATCTAATTTAGCTAACTCCTCAATTAACTTGTTTTTATCATTCTTTAAACAATTATATGTATGAATTAATTCTTTGTTAATATCACTAATTATTGCATCATCAAATCCAAAATTTAATAAAACTGCTCCTCCACCAACAAATGGTTCGAAATAACGATTAAATTTTTGAGGTAATAATTCTTCTATTTTTGACAATAGCTGTGTTTTACCACCAGCCCACTTTACAAATGGTTTCATATACTCTCCTTTTCTCTTAGTAATAAACTAAAAGA
>CAJUOS010000005.1 GCA_910588075.1 uncultured Erysipelotrichaceae bacterium
ATAGCTATCTCTCGATAACTATCCCTTAATCCTCCACTCTTGACACGGAGCCCAATTTTATTTATTATAGATTCTTTTTAATTCATTTAGTAATTCTACCATTCCCTCTAACCACTTACCTTTTATAGATAAAATCAAGACAATTTCATTTTTCATATATTTAAAACTTGGCTTCTTAAATAAACGATTAACCAATTCAAATAATTGATCTCCAGCTACATGAGCAGAGAATTCTTGAGTTAACATAACTTGAATTTTATCTCCGGTTTCTTCAATACAATCAATAAAAGGCTCAGTACATAATATTTCATATTTACGCTTTAATACAATATTATTAACCTCTCTAGGCAATGTTCCATATAAGTCTCTGAGATCTTTTTCTAATAAATTCATCTGTGTCATATGTTGAGCTTGATATATACGTTGATATAAATTTAATTTCTCAATATCACTTTCTACATAGTTTTCTGGAATATAGCCATCTACATTAATATTCTTAACAGGTACTTCTTTTTCCTCTTTCTTTTCACCAGTTTTTTCATCTATTGCTTCCTGTAATATTTTCATATACATATCAAATCCAACACTATCAATAAAACCAGCTTGTTCTCCCCCTAAAATATCTCCTGATCCTCTAATCGATAAATCTCTCATTGCTATTTTATATCCACTACCTAATTGAGCAAACTCCTTAATAGCTTTTAATCGTTTTGTTGCTTCTTCATTCATTTGTTTATTCTTAGGATATAAAAGATAAGCATACGCCATTCTTTCGCTTCGTCCAACTCGTCCTTTAATTTGATATAATTGCGACAATCCAAACTTATCTGCATCTTCAATAATAATTGTATTGGCATTTGGTATATCTATACCTGTTTCAATAATGGTTGTACAAACTAAAACATTATATTCCTTATCAATAAAGGCTTGCATAACATCCTCTAATTGATCTTTTGTCATCTTTCCATGACCTATTCCTACTTTAGCTGAAGGAATAATTCTTGCAATATTATTTGCAACTGATTCAATATTTGATGTTTTATTATAAAGATAAAAGACTTGTCCTTTTCTAGCTAATTCTCTTTCAATAACTTGTTTGATTAATTGTTCACTTTTTTCCATAACATATGTTTGAACTGGCAATCTATTTAAAGGTGGTGTTTCTATTTGCGATAAACCTCTAATTCCCATCAAAGACATTTGTAAAGTTCTTGGAATAGGTGTTGCTGTTAAAGTTAAAACATCTACTGTTTGACGAAGTTCCTTAATTTGTTCCTTTTGTCTTACACCAAAACGTTGTTCTTCATCTATACATAATAAACCTAAATCTTTAAACTCAACATCTTTAGATAATATTCTATGTGTGCCTACTAATAAATCAATTTTACCTTCTTTAAGTTCAGTTAAAATCTGTTTTTTCTTTTGTGTAGTTGTAAAACGATTTAATAAAGCAATATTTACTGGAAAATTCTCAAAACGTTTAATCATCGTATGATAGTGCTGTGAAGAAAGAATTGTTGTAGGACATAAGAATGCTACTTGTTTATTAGCAAGTATAGCCTTAAAACAAGCCCTTAAAGCAACTTCAGTTTTGCCAAATCCAACATCTCCACATAATAAACGATCCATTGGTCTTGGTAATTCCATATCTGCCTTAATTTCTCTCACTGCATCTTGCTGATCTGGAGTTAACTCATAACCAAAACATTCATCAAACTGAATTTGCAATGCATTATCTTGAGGATAAGCAAAACCAGACTGCTTCATTCTTGCTGCATATAATGCAACTAATTTATCTGCTAAATCATCAACTTTATTTCGTACTCTTTGTTTTGTCTTTTGCCATTCTGTACTGTTAAGAGCATGTATCTTAGGAGCTTTTCCATCTCTGGAAGCATATTTCCTTACTAATTTAAAATTCTCGACTGGAATATAGAGCGTATCATTCCCCTTATATGCAATATATAGATAATCTTTATGAGCATTTTTTACTTGTAATGTTTTAATTCCCATATATTGCCCTATACCATGTGTATCATGAACAACATAATCACCAATTTCTAGTTCTGTATAATCATTAATAACTTTAGCATCTTTATATTTTATATAACCTTTCTTCTTTTGAGAAGATACTTTAAATAATTCTGTTTCTGTTAATAAAATAATATGTTCTTCATAAAAATCCATACCAGATTTTAAATTTCCCATATAAATATTAACACCTTCATAAATATGATCATCATTCCCAACCATTGTATATAAAATATGATTATTTTCTAATAAATCAATCATAAGTTGGATTTGATGATTATTATCTAAACACATTAATATTTTATTTTTTACTAAATAATCCTTTATCTGTTGAATTAATTGTTTTTCATTCAATAATGATAGTTGTACTTCTCTTGTTAGAAAAGAAACTTGCTTATCATTTGTTCTAAAATCAACAAATTCTATATCAGCCTTTCTTATATCTGCTTCTATATTATGATATAAAGATAAGCCTTTAATCATCTTTCCTATTCCTTGTAACTCTTGTGTATAGAAAAAAGTTTCTTCAACATATTGACGATAAGATTGCATGATTTTATCATATCCAGAAGTGATATAAAGAGGTTGTTTAAAATATGATAATAGATGTGTTGTAGAAGTAAATAAACTTAAATATTGATATATACGTGAAGAATAGTCATGTCCTTTTAAAGATTCTATATCTATTGATATTTCTTCATCTAAATCATCTTGATATTCTTCACAATCTGTTTTTTCCTTTAAATCTTCTATTTTTTTAATAACTTCAACTATTTCATTATCACTATATAACATATCAGTTGCTGGAAGAATAGAAACTTCTTTTACTGTATTGAGTGATTTTTGAGAGTTTTTATCAAAAAATCTTATATTTTCTATTTCATCATCAAAGAATTCTATACGAATAGGATTATCATATTGAATAGAATAAACATCTATGACTCCTCCTCGTTTAGCATAATAAAATGGTTCATCAACTCTTTGTATCATTTGATATCCACTATGTATAAGTTTCTCTCTTAACTCTAATGGATCAATAGTCATTCCCTCTTTTAAAGAAATAATATTTTCCATAAAAAGGGATTGATTTGGGACATAGCGTGAAAAACTATGAGTATGACAAATAACAACATATGGTTCATCTTCACAAAGAGATGCCAAAGTATTAACTCTTTCACCCATTAATTCTTTTGAATAAGCTAATGCTTCTATTCTTAATGATTCATCACTTGGAAAAAATAAAACACTATTATGTAGTAATGGATAAAGTTCTTGATAAAGCAATTGTGCTTGATATTGATTTTCTTTAACAATAAGCATTGTTTGAGGAGAAGTGAAAAAAGCACTAGCGATGAGTATAGCTTCATCACTAGCGTGAGATACAACAATTTCTCCTTTTCCTTTTAGCATTGTTAAATAAGCAGGATTATTCTTTAAAATATGAGTAATCTTTTTCATTTTTTTCTCCTAATTAAATGTATTCATAGCAATATGAAACCCTTTATCTAAATAAACTTGAATGGCTTTCACTGCATTTTCAATTCCTTCTTCAATCAGTGATTGTTCTTCTTTTTGAAAACGTCCTAAAACATAATCAACTACGGGTATATATGGGTGTCTATCAATCCCCACTCTTATTCTTTTAAAAGATTGTGTCCCTACTTGAGAAATAATATTCTTTATACCATTATGTCCTCCTGCACTTCCACTTTCTCTTAAACGAAGTTTACCAGTAGGCATATCCAAATCATCATAAATAACCAATAGATCTTGGATATCTAACTTAAAAAATTTCATAACTTGAATTACTGATTCTCCAGATAAATTCATATAAGTCATTGGCTTTAATAAAATGATATCCTCTCCTTTATACTTCAATTTAACATATTCTCCTTTAAATTTAGAATTAGAGATAGAAACATTCATTTCTTGAGCCAAACGCTCTATAACCATAAACCCAACATTATGTCTTGTTCTTTCATATTCTTTTCCTGGATTTCCTAACCCAACAATTAATTTCATATACTCTCCTATCTTGCAACAATAACAAAGCTCACTCCTGATATTGTTACTTTTCCATCAATAATTTGATTATTTTCACTATGATAAATAATTTTATATTTATCTTCTATTTCTACATCAAAAGAATCTGGTGAAGGATTTAAATATATAATAAAATCACTATATTCTCCTTCATCTTGATGTAATTGATACTTAATCATACGATGTTCTAAATTCTCCATAGATATATTCTCTCGCATGATTTCATAATCATTATATCTAAAACAAGGATTATTTTTCCTTAAACGAATCAAAAACTTAATCAGTTCCACTGTTTCAATTTCTTCATCCCTGCGTTTCCAATCTAGTGCATTGACTTGATCACCTGCATTATAAGTATTTTCAAGACCATATTTTGTTCTAAAGAATTCTTGACCACTATGAATAAATGGTATTCCTTGAGATAAAATAACAGCAGCTAATGCTAATCTTAATCTTTTCTTCTTTATATCATCACTTTCATCATAATTAGAAATCTGTAATTTATCATATGTTGTTGCATTATCATGACACTCTATATAATTAATAGATTGTGAAATATTATCAAACATTTCAAAATTACACATTGCTCTTATAGCATCATTTGTTTTATAAGTATCTCCTGAAAAATATCCTTTTGATTCCATTTGATTTGTTCCTCTTAATGTATCTCTAAAGAAATCATTAAAAAAGCCAATATCAGGAACTTGTCTATTATTTTGAATTGTTGTACGCTTATCCTCATCTATTGCTGTCATCATATTCCAACCTTCTCCATATATCATAAAAGAAGGATCTACACTTTTACATTGTTGATTAATTAATTCTATTGTTTCTATATCAATAAGTCCCATAAGATCAAAGCGAAAACCATCAATTCCATACAAAAATTGCCATCTTTTACACATATCTAAAATATATTTTCTACACATTTTAGCTGTTGTATTGACATCATTCCCACACCATGAACCATTTGAAAGATTTCCATCAGCATATCTTCTAAAGAAATAATGTGGAACTGTTTTTTCTAAAGCATTTTGATTTACATCATGCATATGATTATAAACAACATCTAAAACAACACGTATTCCTCTTGAATGTAATGCTTCAATCATTTGTTTTGCTTCAGCAATACGTTTATACCCATCTTCTGAATCAGTAACATAACTCCCCTCAGTAACATTATATTGTGCTGGATCATATCCCCAATTATATAATTCTAAGGGATTTCTTTCATCAACAGTTGCAAAATCATTAATAGGCATTAATTGTAAATGGGTGATACCTAAATGAGTAAGATAGTCTAATCCTGTTGAATATCCACAATCAGTTGATGTTCCTTCCTCAGTAAAAGCTAAAAACTTTCCTTTATTTTTCATTCCACTTGAATCTGCCATAGAGAAATCTCTTACACTTGTTTCATATATGATTGCATCTGTTTTTTGTTTCATAGGAGGTAATTGATAACTTTGTATTTGGATCTTTTCTAAATCAACAACAATATTCGTTCTTCCATTAGATGAAGCTGCATATGCATATGGATCCATAGTAATTTCATAATTACCAGCATGTTTTACTAAATAAAAATATTGAGCATTTTCTAAATCACCATCAACAACACAATGATATACACCTTTATCTCCTCTTTCCATTGAATATAGATGTTCCTTATGATCTTTAATTATTTTTAATATAATTCCTGTTGATAAAGGTGCCCATACTTTAAAAGTACATCTTTCTTTTGTGTAAGTACACCCTAAATCATTCCCATCATAATAATAAAAATCATCAAATTCTTTACACATAGATAACTTAGAGAAATCTAAAAAACATGTTAAACCATATGCATCTATTATCTTATAAACTCTACCAATTTCAAATGTTGTATGTAAAGCATATTCTTGAAAATCAGAATTCGAACTATCTAAAGCATCACCTTGAAGCAAAACAATTTCTTCTGTCCATAAATCTTTTAAATAAAATTTACTACTAATTCCATTATAATAATTCTTTGAAAGATAAACACGAATTTCATTAAAACTCACTGCATAAGCTTTCATTCTGATTGCCGATTCTTCCATAACTGATCTCCTTTTTATAAACGCAAAATAAGAAAAGCCTTCACTTTTCTTGTCTCAAACAGTATAACATAAACTTTTTAAAAAAACTATCAAAGAGTGATGATATAACAAAAAAATAAGAATATAATACCCCATAAAAAGTATATAATCTCATACTGTAAAACTTGAAAATCATTGAAAATATGATATTATAGAAATTGTAAAACTCCATTTATTTTACATTTTGATATAAAATCACTCCAACACATTCATTTCTATTAAAAATCATTTATATTTCTCATTATAAATATTTTCAATAGAGATATGATTTTATTTTATGTATTTTAAACAATAAACAAAGGAGAAAAATTTATGGGATTATTTTCAAAATTTAAAAAAGAAGAAATAGAATATAGTGATACAGATATTGTTGCAATAGCTGATGCAACACTTGTTCCAGTAAATGAAATTCAGGATTCTGTCTTTTCAAAGGAGCTTTTAGGTCAAACTATTGCTTTTGAACTTAATGACAACACAATTGTATCACCTTGTAATGGTGTATTAGAAATGATGTATCCAACAGGTCATGCGTTTGCTGTACGTAGAAAAGATGGAATGGGTATTCTTGTTCATGTTGGTATCAATACTGTTAACCTTAAAGGACAAGGATTTAAACTTTATGCCAAACAAGGAGAAGAAGTGAAAGCAGGTCAAAAACTATTACAAATAAAAAGAGAAAAAATAAAAGAAGCTGGATATGATTTAACGACTATGTTAATTATTAGTGAACCAATCAATAAGGATGATAAAGTAGAATTTTCTTGTATCAATACTGTTGAAAAAGGACAAGTTATTAATTAAAAGCCCTGTAAAGATGATTTTACAGGGTTTCTTTTTTTTATAATCTTTTTAAAATATTTGCTAAATCTAATAAAACTTCTTCTGCTTGAGGCAATACCCCAACTTTTTCCATAAAACCATGGTCACAACCAAGATATCTTAAAGAGCGAACTTCTACTCCAGCTTCTAATGCTCGTTTAACAAAGATATCTGAAAGTAAACGTAAATAGTCATATTCACCACAAACAACACTCATAGATGGCAACCAAGAGAGATCTTCACATGATAAAATAGAAACGATTGGTTCATTATGAGATATACGTCCATGTAAGTATAAATCACCTACATTTCCACTAAAACGGATACGGTCAATTCTATTTTTAGCATAGATTTTATGCTCTTCAATAACAGGAAAAAGATCATCAGAATAAACGGCTTCATATTTTTGAAAATTCAAATCAAAAGCTGCATAAAATTCATATGCATAATGGATATGATGTAAATCCTTATCCAAAAATAGACAAGAGTTTGTAAGTCCTCCACCAGCACTATCACCACCAACCATAATCTTATGACGATTAACACCTAATTCATCAGCAGTTTCATAAACCCATTCAATAATCCCATGACAATCTTCAATCCCTGCAGGATATGGATTTTCTGGAGATAAACGATATTCAGGAAAAATAACCTTACATCCCGATTGTTCACATATAAAACGCATTGCCATTCTAAATTCAGCAATATCACCTGTCATATATCCTCCACCATGCAAATATATAAGAACAGGTCGTCCGTTTTCATAATTTTCTGGTGTAAATGTATAAACATCAATATAATGATCATGATTAATTTCTACAAGATCTTCATCTTCTTGAACATTTGTTGTAGTGATATCATGGCTAATTTTATCTAAACGCACACGATTTCCATGTAACGAAAACTTAGCATGAGGATCTAAAGATTTAACATTCATTTTAATTTTAGTTGTTTCTATAACACGTGGATCTACAACATGTTCTCTTTCATCATCTGGAACTGGCTTCATCATAATATCAATTCCATCAATATTTTTTATATAGGATTTTTGTTGAATCATATTAACCAAATTTTGATCATATTCTCGCATATTCTTCCTCCTTTCATTATTTGTTGTTATATTATAAATATTCTTTAAGCCATAAGACAACTTTCTCTAAAAGCTCATAAACTTTTGTATAATCGCCTGTTTTTGCATTAAATGTATGATTTGCTTCATCAATAACAAGCATATCAACATTTTGCATTTGGCATTTTTCAACAAAATCATAACTAACATGAGGGTTAAGTGTAGGATCATTCGCCCCTACACATATTAAGATTGGATTTTTATATTTATAAATGGCGTCTGAATGAATCTGTAAATCTTCTACAAATTTAGGAAACAATAATTCTGAACGTCCATCACTTGTCTGATAAATTGCATATCCTTGCTTTTCAATCTCTTTTTGATCTAATCCTTTCATCATCAATTGACTAGGTTTTTCAACATTTACTGCTCCATTAAATGTTACTAAGCATTTTGAAGGTAAAGTAGAACTTAAAAAAGTAATTCTTCCACCCATACTATGACCTAAAATACCAATATGATCACTTAATATATTTTCATTTGATTGAAGATATTCAAATGCTGTTTTTGCTTCTTTAATACATATTTCTGTACCATAGTGAACTCGAGAATAACGATTTTCTCCCATACTACAAAAATCAATTCTAGCACTAGCAATACCAACCTCTGCAAACTTTTCTGCAGTTTTTCTAAAAAGATATCCATCTCCTTCTTTGTATGACATAAAACCATGTAACAAAAGCATACATGGAAATGGTCCTTTATTATCAGGATAAGCTAAGACCATAGGAATATCATGATCATCACAAGAAATAAAAATACGTTTTTCTAGCATACTTATCACCTCTTTTCATACTTCTAAAAAAAATTAATCTTCATCTTTTGTTTTTTCTGTGTCATTGTATAAAGTTTTATGAAATAAGTCTGTTGATAGTGTTGTAACTCTTTGTATTTCATCTACTTTTTCTAAATTTCTTTGAGAATAAATTTTAAAAATTAATTCTAATATAAATTCTTGAATTATAATTCCTAAAGTTCCACCATAATAACTTTTATCTGTTAATGATAAAGGTGCATGGAATAAACTTACATCTCCTAATTTTGATAAAAAACTATGTGTACGTCCTGTAATTGTTACAATAGGACATTGATTTTTTTTAACAAACTTTGCTGCATGAATCATATCTGAATTATCACCACTTTGAGAAAAAGCAATAACCAACTCGTCTTTTTTAACTAAAGCAGATTTCATTGTCATCATATGAACATCTGTAATACCTTCACAAGATACTCCTGCCCTAAAGAAACGATAAGCAGCTACCTGAGCTGAATATCCTGAAGTTCCATTTCCAAAGAAATAAACATGAGAAGCAGTTTCAATCAATTTTGCAACTTTTTCAATATCCTCTTTTGCATTTGCACGTATTGTATCTTTTAATAATTTATATACAAATTTTGCATATCCTTCAGCTGATTCATTATCCTCTTCACTCTTATCATTAATTAAATTTTCCTGAATAATAGCTACTTTAAATTGAGCTAGATTTTCATAACCTAGTTTATAAATAAAGCGCATGATTGTTGCCTCACCAACATGTACCGTTTTGGACATTTGAGAAAGGGTCTTTGTATTCAAGATATCTAAGTGTTTTAAAATATAATCAGCCACTTTTTTCTCTGCTTTGGTTAAACTTGGATAAATTGATTTAATTTGGCTGCTTAAACTCATTGTTGTTGTCATAAAAGTACCTCCATATATAAATAAAGTATATCATAACTTATGAACTAAATTAAGTAAATTGTCATATATTGAGGCTTTTATGATATGTTACTTACAAAAATAGGAAGGGCTTGAAGCAATGCTCCAACCCTTTTTATCCAGCTAATCTTTTTTAAATAATTTCATTGTTGGAGGAGCAACAGACGCATCATCATCTTCGAGATATTCCCATTTTGTAAACATAACACCTACAAAAGTAATGACTGCAACAATGGCAATACCAATCAAAGCTTTATATAAATTACCTGGATCTGACTCAGAGTAAAATAATGGTAAATTCGTTAAATAGTAAGCCCCATAAGCATATGCTTTTGTTCCTACAATTCCGTTAAAAATAGCTAAAGCTGTTCCTGCAATGGTATTAACTATATAAAGAATAGGGACTTTATATAAGATTCCATACATCGTTGGTTCAGAAATTCCCCCAAATAATGCAGCGATTGCAGCTGGAATACCCACATTTCTTCCTTTAACACTCTTTGTTTTAATCGAGAACCATAAAGCAGTAAACCCAGGAACTGTTGTTCCAGAGAAGAACCACATATTAATAACATCATCATATCCCAAAGTTGAAAAGTTTGTTGTTGCAATTGGAATCAATGCCAAATGGAATCCTGGACAGAATATACCAAATGTTGCTGAGAATAAGTAAATTGCAGGAACAGTTAACCAAGGAACATTCTCACGAACAAAATTAATTCCTGCTGCAATATAATCAGTAATTAAGTATCCTAAAGGACCTGTTAATGATAGTGTAATGATTGACATAATAAAAATCAAACAAACTGGTTTTAAGAAATAACGGATTGTATTTGGGATAATTTTCTTTAATACTCCATCAACCTTACTCATAATCCAAACAGATAAAACAATTGGTAATGTAGAAGCATTATAAGCACATAAATAAACAGGTATTCCAAAATAAGAAGTAAATCCTGAATTACTTCCTGCATTAACCAAATCTACCCAACCTGGATATAATAAAATACCAGCTAATAACATTGCCATTGGTGCTTCTACATTAAATTTTCTTGCAGATGTATATGCTACCATAATTGGCAAGAAATAAAATGGTGCCTGTGAAATATTATAAAGGATTGTATATGTTGATGTTGTTGCATCCAATCCAAAAAGAGTTGTTCCCAAAGTTAAAATCAATGAGAAAAAACCTGCAATAATTAATGTTGGAATTACAGGGGACATAATACCAGCCATTAATTGTAGAAAACTTAAGAATAATGTTACTGGAGTTTTTTTACTCAGATTAGGATCTAAGTTTTCATCAACAACTCCTCCTTTAACACCAGATTCTTCTTCAAAAGCCAAAAATAAATCTTCAATAATTTGACCAACAATAATTTGTGTTTCTTGTCCTGCAACTTCAACCCCAAGAACACCATCAATTTTTTTCAACTCTGCTTTGTTAGCTTTTTCTGAATCTTTAAGCTTTAAACGAAGTCGTGTTGCACAATGATTGACATTTGCTAAGTTTTCAGATCCACCAACATGGGAGAGTATGTCTTTTGACATTGCTTTATAATCTAATTTTGCCATATTCTAATCTCCTTTCTATCATTAGATTCTATACTAAATTTGTACTGTCTTTCCCCAATAAATCAATACAAATTATAGCCACTTCAAATGAATCTCTATTTTCCTATCATATTTTGTTTATTTTTTCTGCTTTTTATTTTGACGATCAATATATGATTGATAATAGCCATCTAAAAAATATCCATAAGCCTTTGTTCCAATCATCATTAAAACAAAAATAATAGAAAATCCTAAAACCTCTATAAAGAGTAAAATATGAAATGATCTTTTTACAATAAAAAGATACACAAATAAAACACATAGAAAACTTAATACAAACCAAGTTATCATATCTTTTATTTTCATCTCATTTTTTAAAGCTCGTATTAATTTACTTACCATAACATCACTCCTATTTCAGTTTTACTCCTTTTATATTATTTATTTTGAAATTTCACTCCATTTGTATATTAACATATGTTGGAGTAAATGTAAATATACTTTATCTATTTTTGGAGTTTAATTTCAAAATATGAAAAAATATAAATAATTTTGTCATATTCATATCAAAAAAACTAGCACTTATTACTGCTAGTCAATTCAAATAATAGTATTATAATTATCTTATTTTTATATTTTAATATATATAATTCTATATAAAAAAAGATGAACAATGTATTTACAAAGTCATCTTTTCCTTTTATTTATATATCAAGTAATACTTATCTTTTCACTCTATCTAATTTCCAAATATCAGCAACATAATCTTCAATAGTACGATCAGAAGAGAAATATCCTGATTGAGCAATATTAACTAGGCACATTCTTGCCCAACGTTGTTTATCTTGATAAAGCTCATTAACTTTTTCTTGAGCAGCAACATATGCTTCAAAATCAGCAAATAAGAAATATTCATCATTTCTATTCATTAATTCATCAAAAATCATTCTAAATTCTTCTCTTGATTCATGGAAACTTCCATCAACTAATGAATCAACAACACGTTTAATCTTTGGATTATTGTTATAATAATCCCAAGCATTATATTGGCCATGTTGTCTTAAATTATTCACTTCATTATCTTTTAAACCAAAGATAATAACATTATCATCGCCAACACGTTCAGCTATCTCAACATTAGCTCCATCTAATGTTCCAACTGTTACAGCCCCATTCATCATGAATTTCATATTTCCTGTACCACTTGCTTCTTTTCCAGCTGTTGATATTTGTTCTGAAACATCTGCAGCAGGCATAATTTTTTCTGCAATTGTTACACCATAATTTTCAATGAACACAACTTTTAAATATTCATTTGTTTCTAGATCATTATTAACAATATCTGCAACACTGTTAATTAACTTAATGACTTTCTTTGCAAAATAATATGCTGGTGCAGCCTTTGCTCCAAAAATAAATGTTCTTGGTTGAATTCTAAACTCAGAGTTTGTTTTCATTTCTTGATATAAGTAAATAACATGCATAATATTTAATAATTGACGTTTATAAGCATGCAATCTTTTCACTTGAATATCGAAAATACTATTTGGATTTACTACAATTCCATTATGATCTAAGATGTAGTCAGCTAATATCTGTTTTCTTTGTTGTTTGATATTCAAGAATTTACCTTGAACTATTGAATCATTAGCATAATCCATTAATTTTTCTAATTGTTCAGGGTGTTTAATCCAGTCATTTCCAATTGTTTCATTAATCAATGCAGATAATTCTGGATTTGAATATGCTAACCATCTTCTATGAGTAATACCATTTGTTTTGTTATTAAATTTATTAGGATATAAGAAATTAAAATCTTTCATTTCTTGTTCCATTAAAATTTGTGTATGAAGTCTTGCAACTCCATTAACACTGAAACTTCCAGCAATTGCTAAATGAGCCATATGAACTTGGCCATCTTTAATAATCATAACTCTATTTAATAAATCTTCATCATGATCACTTGCGTTTTTAACATATCCAATAAATCTTCTATTGATTTCTTCAATAATTTGATAAATTCTTGGTAACAATGATTGCATTGTAGATACAGGCCATTTTTCTAAAGCTTCAGATAAAATAGTGTGATTTGTATATGCACATGTATTCTTTGTAATATGCCAAGCATCATCCCATTCTAAATTATATTCATCAATTAAAATTCTCATTAATTCTGGTATAACTAAGACTGGATGTGTATCATTTAATTGAATGACATTTTTTTCATGAAAATTATTTAAAGATGGATAAACTCTCAAATGCGCTCTAACAATCGAACGTACTCCAGCAGCAACAAAGAAATATTGTTGTTTTAAACGTAATGTTCTTCCTGCAAGTGTAGAATCATCAGGATACAAGTTTTGACAAATATCACGAACTTCTTGTGCATATTGTCTAAAGTCTTTATTAGATGGAATGTTATCACTTGGTTCTGCATGCCATAAGCGTAATGTGTTTGTAACTGTTGTATCATTTCCAACAACTGGCATATCATATGGTACAGCACGGATACATTCAGCATCAACATGATCCCATTTTCCTGTTTCTTCATTCCAAACTGTATGTCCCCAAAACTTAACATCGACAGCATGCTTTGGTTTTCTAACTTCCCACATATTTCCTAATTTTAACCATTGATCAGGAACTTCAACTTGATAACCATTTTCAATTTTTTGTTTAAATAAACCATATTCATAACGAATAGTATGTCCAAATGCAGGATAAGAAAGTGATGCTAAAGAATCCATGAAGCATGCTGCTAATCTTCCTAATCCACCATTTCCAAGTCCAGCATCAGACTCTAATTCTTCTAAGTCATGAATATTAATTCCATATTCTGCAAGACCTTCTTTAGCAATCTCATAAATTCCTAAATTCATCATATTATTTACTAATAAACGTCCAATTAAAAATTCCATAGAAAAATAATGAACTTGTTTTTGATAATTTGTTTTTGTAACCATTTTTGTCATGGCCCAATTCACTGAGGCATAGTCTCTTACCATAGATTCAAGAACCATAAACTTTTCAGTCATATGTGATTCTTCTACTGTTCTACCATATGACTCAATAATTCTTTTTGAAAATTCATATTTAAATTCTTCTTTTGTTTTAAACATAATATTCTATATTCCCCCTATTTGCCTTTTAACATGAATATCATACCTGAGAATGGCGCAATGTCAACTAAAATTGAATTTTCTTTGCCTAAACACGCTACTTTTTGTGATTTTATTGCTCTTTTATTTACAAAATTGCTTCCAGTATAATAGTCAGTATCTGTATTCATAATTTCCTTATATGTTCCAGCAACTGGAACTGGTATACGATAACCTTTATGCGTATTTCCAACAAAATTCATAACACAAACCAATAAATCTCCATCAGGTGCTTTTCTTGCATAAGCAAAAACACTTTGATTATAATCATCTACAACTAACCATTCAAACCCTTCTGGATAATAATCATATTGATATAATGCAGGATGCTTCAATACCAAATGATTTAAATCTCTAAAGTATCTATGGAATGAATCATGTTGTGGATATTTTAATAATACCCAACCTAAAGCCTTTTTTTCATCCCATTCTTTATATTCTGCCAATTCATTTCCCATAAAATTCAATTTTTTTCCAGGATGTGTCATCATATAAAGATATAAAGCCTTACATTGTGCAAATTTTTGATCATTATTTCCCCACATTTTATCTAAAATTGTGCCTTTACTATGAACAACTTCATCATGTGAGAATGGTAAAATATAGTTTTCTCTATAAAAATACATCATTGAAAATGTTAACTTATTATGTGTATCTGGATATTGTCTATAAATTGGATCTTTTTTAAAATAGGCAAGAGTATCATTCATCCATCCTAAATCCCATTTATAGTCAAAACCTAGTCCTCCAGCATGTGGTGCTTTTGTAACATTTGGATAATCTGTTGAATCTTCAGCAATAAGCATAACTCCAGGATATAATCCATTCATATGTGAATTCATACGTTTCATGAATTCAATAGCCCCATCATTTATACCTCTTTCTTTATTTCCTTTCCAATAAATAAGATTACTAATTGCATCAAATCTAATTCCATCTATATGAAAATATTCAGCCCAAAAATGAACAGCAGACATTAAGAAACTTCTTACTTCTTCTCGTCCCAAATCAAAATAACAACTATCCCATTCTGTATATCTTAAATTGATATCTGGGTACTCATAAACAAACCCTCCATCAAATTGATATAATCCATGTCCATCTTTAACAAAATGTGCAGGCACAAAATCCATAATGACACCAATATTATTTTTATGGCAAGCATTAATAAATGCCATTAATTGTTTTGGGTGTCCATAGCGACTTGTAGCACTATAATAACCTGTTGGCTGATATCCCCATGATCCATCAAATGGAAACTCATTCAAAGGCATCAATTCTATATGTGAATAACCATTTTCAACCACATATGGGATGATTTGATCAATCATTTCTTCATAACTATAGAATTCTCCATCTTCTTCATCAGTAAAGTCTTTTTTCATTTTCCATGAACCAATATTAGCTTCATAAATATTAAGAACTCTATCAAAGTTTTTTGTACGTTTATTTAACCATCTTTTATCTGCCCATCTATAACCATTAATATTAAATACTTTTGAGGCTGTTCCTGGACGTAGTTCACTAAAAAAAGCATAAGGGTCAGCTCTATCTACTAATGATCCATTAGGTGTTTCAATACGATATTTATATGTATCATATTGTTTCATTTTAGGAATAAATAATGTATATATCCCTCCATCAGTATATTTTTCCATATAATGATTTTCACCATTCCACTGATTAAAATCCCCAACAACTTGTACACTCTTTGCATTAGGAGCATAAACAGTAAAGCGAACACCCTTTTGTTTATCTACAGTTTCAATATGTGCTCCAAATACTTTATAAACCTGTAAACAGTTACCTTCATGAAATAACTGAATTAAAAAATTATCTAATTGTGCCATAATTAAACCCCTTTCATATAGATTATTATACATGATTTCATACAAAAATGCATTATATTCATAATCAATGATAAAATCTTATTTCTCTATTTAATAATGACTTCCTTAATATCTTTTAAGATTATAGAGTATGTTCCATCTTCTTCTTTTCTTTTTTCTAAATGACTTCCTTGTAAATATTCATCAATAGGCAAACTAACTTCAATCTCATCATCTAAAACCAATTTACACATATCCATAGATGTTGTTGAAATACTTTGAATTTTATCTTCTTCACTAATCCCTAAATCTTTCAACATCAATTCACTCTCTTCTTGTGCTTGATAATCTTTTTCCAACACCTTTTTAACAATTTCTAAAGGTTTAACTGGTTGATGAGTTTCTATTTTTTCATTAATTTCTTGTTTCATTAATGGTAAAGCTTTTCCATCATTAACATTATATATATCATCCATTTTTCTTATCACTTTTTTCATTGTATTAAACTTCTGCTTATCTGTTAATTGTTCTTCACCTTTAATCCATTGTGGATTTAAATAATAATCATTCTTTCCATCTATCATATATTTTTTTTCAATTAAATATAATTGCTTTGTATCCATATTTATAATAATAGCTTCATCTACTGTTGCTCCTGCAGTTGGTAAAACTTGTTGTTTAGTAATACGTACAATCCCTTCTTCTACTATACTCATTGGTATTGTACGATAATTTAGTTTTAAAATAACAATGTGTTTTTCTCCATCTTTAATGCAATCAACAAACAAAACATTACAATTAGGCATTTCTTCAATGACAGCTCCTAATTGATATAATTGATCAGTTAAATCATGTGCTTGTTTCATAAAATTATCTTCATTCTCTAACATTTTTTCACTTCTTAACATCAATTCATGCATTGAACCAACTGTCAACTCTTTCATTGTTGGAGATTTTAAAGCTTTTTCTAACTTCTTATGATAATAGTCTATTGTTGTTTCATTTAAGTCTACAAATGCTGTAGAATGAAATATTTTTCTATGTTCAAAATCTAACATATGCATAAGTATTTTATTAATAATTATTGTATTCATCTTTCTTCACCCGTTCAAGATTATATCATATTTCTTTCATCAAATTAAGAAATACTTTATAATCTTAAATGAGGTGATTTATATGAAAGTGATTATCGCTCCTAGTAAAACTATGAAATATCAAAAAAGTAATTTTGAATGTACTCCTTTACTGCATCCTAACGAAACAAATTATTTACATTCTATACTTATGAACTACAATGATGAAAAATTATGTGAATTAATGAAAATATCATATAAACAAGCTCTTAAAGTCTATGATTATTTTCATCAAGAATATCCTATTCACCCTGCCTTGTCTTTATATCAAGGCACAGTATTTAAACAACTTCATTTAGAAATGTATGAGGAGCATTCACATTATCTTAATCAACATTTTAATATTTTATCTGCATATTATGGTATCTTAAAATATAATACTGGAATTACTCCTTATCGCTTAGATATGACTATGAAACCTGATCATATTAATCTTTATGAGTATTGGTATACTCCTATTTATCAATATTTTGAAAATGAAGATTTGATTATTTCTTTAGCATCTCAAGAGTTTACTTCTATGATTCATCATCCACATCTTTATTTTATTGATTTTATAGAAATGAAAAATGATAAGATAAGAAGAAATGCTATGATTATTAAAAAAGCCAGAGGGAAAATGCTTAATCAAATGATTTTAAAAGAAATAACAACTTTAGATGAAATTAAAAATCTTAACATTAGTGGTTTTATATATGATAATACTTTAAGTTCTAATCAAACTCTTACATTTGTAAAAAAAGAATAGAAAAGTTAAATTTTCTATTCTTACATAAGCTTTTTAAATTCTTCATAATCAACTTGATTAATAATGTTATATATTTTATCAAGTTGCTCATCTTTACATTTTTCAATCCATTGAGTCTCTTCAACATTATAAAAAATTTGAATAAGTTTTTTAGCATTTACTATTTTTTCTTCATGTTTTCCTTGGCTTATTCCCTGATTCATTCCCTCATCTTTAGCTCTTTGCATCTTTGCTGCAATAAGACTTCTTTCCCTCTCTATTTCGTACGCCCTTATAAAGTCCTCACTCTCTATAAACTCTTCATGCATCTTTACCACTTCCCTTACTATCTCATTCATCTCACTAAATCTATGTACCTCATTATAATAAAACAAATAATTCAGTTGTTCCATCACTCCTAACTCTCTTTCCATTTCATACTCCTCCTTCATTTTCTCTATCTGTAATATGATGGTCTTAACTCTATCTCCTTTGAAACTCCTATTCTCCTGCTCATCTGCTTTTCTGATATCATGTCTATATCTCTTCAACCCTTCTATTTCTCTTCCTGTATAAAGAATCAACTGGTAAACTGGTTTGATATTTTGCAGTTGTTTTCCTTTCTTCTCCTGTATATCTACTAGCCTTTCTCCATATCTCATGAATCTAATCTGATCTTCCTCTTCTATGGGATTATTTTGCATCTCAAAATTATAGTATCTTCCTTTATTATCCTTTACAACAATATCCATAATTAACTTTTTGCCATCATAAGATGAATGATATGTTTCACCATTCTCTATGGTTGTATAGACAATAGAATTATCTTGAGAAATATACCGACAAAGAAATAACCTTAAATTCTTATTATTGATAAGAAGATAATGAAAAAAATAATCATAACGATACAAAAGCATAAATGATTGAATGTGTTGATTGATATTCATAAAAAAACCTCCTTACTCATATATACAAGATAAATCAACACATTTCTTCAACAAAATAAATATTTATACATATATTATAACATTTGACTTTATATATGCAAATAGCAAATATTAGCAATAAATAAAAAGACTCTATTGAGCCTTTAAATAATGATATTGCATTCCTTTTATTATATCTTGAGAATCATAACCTAATTTTTCTAAAATCGTATAAGCAAACTCTAAAGCAGCTGCTGGTCCTCTTCCTGTAATAATATTTTGATCAACACAAACAAGTGTATCTTGGTATAAACCAGAAACAATTTCATTTTCAAAACCAGGATAACATGTATACTTTTTACCTTTCACTATCCCTGTTTTTTCAAGTGAGATTGGTCCTGCACAAATAGCAGCAATCCATTTCCCTTGACTATCAAAGTCTTTTAATAAATCACACACTCTTTGATCATCTCTTAACGAAGTTGCACCTGGTAATCCTCCTGGCAAAACAACCATATCTGCTTGGTAAACACTCTCATCAAAAATCTTATCCATTTGAATTTTAATTTGATGTGAACTTGTAACAATATTCGAATCCATTCCAATCATTTCACATGGTATTTTTGCTCTTCTTAAAACATCCACAACACTTAATGCTTCTAATTCTTCAAATCCATCTTTAAATAAAACAACAACTTTCATAATCAAACTCCTTTCTCTTTCTATATTATATTGTTATTTAAACTTGGTCAAATAAAAATGCTTTTTAATTATGCTTGACTACACTTTAAAATACTTTTGTGGTATGATTATTAAATAAAAGAGGTGGTTTCATGATCGATAAAACACAAATCGTCAAAAACAATAAAACAATGCTTTATATTACTTATGCTATTGTATTAGCATTTATATTATTTAACTATAAAACTGTTCTCTCAACTGTTGCCTATATTTTATCTTTAGCTACACCTTTTTACATAGCTATTATTATTGCATTTATTTTAAATATTCCTATGAAAAAAATAGAGCAACTGTATAGTAAAAAATTAAAAAAGAAAGGTTTATTAAGAGGACTTTCTATTGCTACAACACTTATTTTAGCAATTATTATTCTTATTCTATTTTTCTCATTTATTATTCCAAAATTAGGAGAAAGTATCACACTTATTATTAGTAATATTTTTAATTACTCAAATCGTTTAGTTACTATGATTAATGATACTTTATTAAAATTTCATGTTAATTATGCTATTAATTATGAATCTATACAAGAAGCTCTTAATAATTTAGATTTAGCAAGCCTTCTATCTAGTAGTGGTAATTCTTTAGGAAGTGCTGGTATTAATTTACTTTCACAATCATTTGGAATTTTTGGTTTCTTTATTAATAGTATTACATCATTTATTATGTCTTTATATTTATTAGCAAATAAAGAAACACATATCAAACAACTAAAAAAAATAGTTACTTTTATCTTTGGGTATAAAGAATCAGTTATAATTTTTGATATTGGTGCTGAAGCTAATCATTATTTTAATGGTTTTGTTTCTGGTCAACTATTAGAATGCTGCATCCTTGCTATATTAATGTATTCTGGTTTTAGATTAACTGGTATGCCATTTGCTGAATTACTTGCTATTATTATTGGTTTAGCAAGTCTTGTTCCAATGTTTGGTGGTTTTGTTGGGTTTGGTATAAGTTTTATTCTCATATTGGCTGTTGATCCTGCAAAAGCTATCATATTTGCATTATGCTTTGTTGTTATTCAACAATTTGAATCTAACCTTATTTATCCACGAGTTGTTGGTGGTGCAGTAGGAATATCTGGATTATATGTTTTATTAGCATTAATTGTTTTTGGAAATTTATTTGGTTTCTTTGGTCTACTTATTGCTGTTCCAAGTATGGCTCTTATTTATGCTGTTGGTAGTCGTGTTATTAATATTGGATTATATCGCAAAAGAATTGAAATAACAGATAAATCTATTAAAAAGTTAGAAGATGTAGATGAGGATACTCCTCATGTTTATCGTGGTATGTAAAAGACAGTTCATAATGAACTGTCTTTTTATTTTAACCAGTATTCTAAGATTGCTCTCGCAGAACGATTCATTTCATGTCTAAATTCTGCATAAAACTTTCTTTTTGCAAAGCTTTCAATATACTTTCCTAAATCTTCTTCTGTTTTATGTGATTGTTTCATAAACATTTGTTTTGTTTCTTCTAATGATTTTTGTTGATATCCATTAATATGTACCATATCTTCTAAATCAAAACGTTGTGGCTTTTGGCGATCTTTTTGTTGTTGAGTTGGTTTTCCAAATACAACCATAACATATGGAACTGCATATTTTGGTAAATTTAATAGTTTTTGATTTTCTTCAAAATTTTCTAAAATATCTCCAATATAACAAGATCCAATTCCCATAGATTCAGCTGCAACAACAGCATTTTGTGCAGCAATGATACAATCCTGTGTTGCTAAAAACAAGTCTGATTCTTCTAATTTAGGAATATTTGGAGTATATTCTTTAAACATATCATACCATTTTTGATAATCTGCTAAAAAGATAAGAACAAGAGGTGCTTTTGCTATAAAGGGTTGATTATCACATCTTTTAGCCAATTCATCTTTTAATGCTTGATCTTGAACATCTATAATTGAATACAAAGCCATATTTCCTGCAGTTGGTGCTTGTAATGCTGATTCTAATATCACTCTTTTTTCCTTTTCTGTAATTTCTTCATCAGTATATACTCTTACTGATTTACGTGAGTATAGTTCTTTAATTGTTTGATTCATAATTTCATCTCCTTTGTTTTATTATAGCATAGATAAATATTGATTTTCCATGTATAATAGAAAAGAAAGTGAGGTAATAAAATGAATATAAAAGAAAGATTTTTAAAATATGTGAGTTTTGATACTCAATCAGACCCACAGTCAACAACAACACCATCATCAAAAAACCAATTGATACTTGCTGAATATTTAAAAGATGAACTTATGTCTTTAGGAGTACCCCATGTAGAATTAGATTCATCTGGTATTGTTTATGCAACTATCCCTTCAAATAATGGTAATAAAGGAGATATTATTGGATTAATTGCACATATGGATACCTCTCCAGATGCTTCTGGTAAAGATATTCAAACACAAATTATTGAAGATTATCAAGGAAATCCTATTGTACTTAATCAAGATAAAAAACTTGTACTTGATCCTCAAGAATTTCCTGATTTAAGTGATTTAATTCATCATACATTAATCACAACTGATGGAACAACTTTATTAGGAGCTGATGATAAAGCTGGTGTAGCTATTATTGTACAAGTGGCTCAATATATTTTACAACATCCTGAATTCAAACATAATGATATACAAATCGCATTTACTCCAGATGAAGAAGTTGGGCGAGGAACTGATTGTTTTAATGTTCAAAAGTTCCATGCTGATTATGCTTATACCATTGATGGCGGAAATATTGCGGAACTTGAATATGAAAACTTTAATGCATTTAGTGCTATTGTAAAAGTTCATGGTAGAAGTATTCATCCTGGATATGCTAAAAATAAAATGATTAATTCTTTAAGAGTAGCATATGAATTTGATAATTTACTTCCTGTTCATGAAAGACCTGAAGCAACTTCTGATTATGAAGGTTTTGCTCATTTACATGATCTTAATGGGAATTGTGAAGAAACAGTTATGGAATATATTATTAGAAACCATGATTTAGATCTTGCTAAAAAGCAATGTCAAAATTTTAAAGATATTGCAGAGTTTCTAAATAAAAAATATGGATATACAATTATTGAAGTTGAGATTGAAGAAAGTTATCTTAATATGAAAGAACATATGCTTAACCATATGTACATTATTGATTATGCAAAACAAGCATTATCTGATTGTGGTATTGAACCACGTACAATTCCTATCCGTGGTGGTACTGATGGTGCTAGATTAACTTATATGGGACTTCCTTGTCCTAACTTAGGTACAGGTGGATATAATTGTCATGGACCTTATGAATTTGTTTCATTAACAATGATGGAAAAACAAGTAGAGGTTTTATTAAAATTGATTTCAAATAATGTAAAGGAGAAATAAGATGAGTATTAAAGAAAAAATGAATCATCGTTTTGGTGATTTACAAGGTGGACTTTTTACTAAAGTAACAAAAGCTGATGTAGGTGAAAATGTTGGAAACCTTATTGCACAGGGATATACAATGATGTCTTGGGCTGATCCTTTCTTCCCTGATCCATCTATTCCCGCTTCTGTTGAAAAAACAATGATTGATGAGATTAAGAGTGGCTTCCCTTCACATTATACTATGCCTATGGGAGATAGAAAGTTAAGAGAAACAATTGCCAAGAGAATTAAAGAGAACTATCAATTAGAACTTGATCCAAGCCGTAATATTTTAATTACACCAGGTTCAGATTCAGGTTTATTATATGCTATGCTTCCTTTTTTAAGTGAAGGCGATGAAGTTCTTATTCCTGATCCAAGTTATCCTTCTAACTTTTTAAATGCAAAACTTTGTGGAGCAAAAGCTATTCATGTTCCACTATATTCAAAGAATAATTATCAAATTGATATTCAAGAATTTGAAAAACGTATAACAAATCATACAAAAATGGTTGTTATTACACATCCAAACAATCCTACTGGAACTGTTTTTAATAAGAAATCATTAATGGATTTATGTGATTTCATTAAAAAATATGATTTAGTTCTTGTATGTGATCAAGCCTTTGAAGATCATATTTATGATGATAATGAAATGATAGCTCCTATGACTATTGATGGTATGTTTGAAAGAACAATTACAACTTTCTCAATATCTAAAGGTCTAGGATTATCTGGATTGAGAGTGGGATATATTGTTGCTGATGATCAATTAATGGATGTTTATTATGGAGGAACTGTTAATGTATTGGGTGCTACTAATACTTTAGCTCAAAAAGCTGCTATTACTGCTCTAGAAGATGAAAGTATTTTAAAAGATTATCATGAACGTTTACTCAAAAGAAGAAATATTGCATATGAAGTTTTTTCTTCAATTCCTCATGTAAAAGTATTAAAACCAGAAAGTGGTATCCTTTCTTGGTTAGATGTTTCTCAACTTGGAACAAGTCAAGAGGTTGCAGCATATATCTTAGAACATGCTCATATTTCGGTTAACGAAGGCACACCATATGGAGAACAAGGTGAGGGATATTTAAGAATTGTTCATGCTTGTTTAGCAGATGATAATAAAGCAAGAGAAGCTTTCTTAAAAATAAAAGAATGTCTTATTAAACTTGCTAAGGAAAAAGGATTATAATAAAAATTTCTATATCTTAGAAAAGAAAGGATAATTAATACATCAATTATCCTTTTCTATTTCACTATTTTCAAATATTTAATAAACTCTTGGATAAGAGGATTTGAGTTTTTCTTTTGATATATTGCATAAATCTTTTCTTCCATATCTTTAACAGGGATACCAACCAGATAATCTTGAAATTGTGTATAATGAATTGCAAATTCAGGTAAAAGTGCTGTCCCTTTTCCTTCTAATATCAGTAATAGCAAATGATCTAAAGGTATGGATTCACCATGCTCGCAATACAATCCTTGTGTATCATACATAATATCTAAATTTAAAAGCTCACTTTTTTCTAAATATTGTTTTTTTGCATAGGGAGAGTCTTTTCTTACAAAGACCATTATAGGAACTTTACATATAATTAAATTTTCATAATCAGGACTATCAAAATAACGATGAGTTAATATCATATCTACTTGTTCATTCAATAATTTTTCTCTTAAAATATAACTAATTCCACTATCAAAACTCATATGATATTGTGGATGTTCTCTATAAAATTCATTCACAATTGAAACAAAAAATGTACGTTCAAGCCCATTAACATATCCTAATCTTAAATTTCCTTTTTCTCCAAACTTTAAATCTTTTATTCTTTTTTGACAATTTTCTATTCTGCATAATATATCCAAACTTTCTCCTAAAAGTATTTCTCCTGCCATTGTCAATTTTACACACTTATTATTTCTGATGAAAAGTTTTGTTCCTAGTTCTTCTTCTAATAAATTGATTTGTTTAGTTACAGCACTTTGTGAAACATATAATTGTTGTGATGCTTTTGTATAATTTAATGTTTTAGCTACTTTTACAAAATATTCTATTTGTTTAATATTCATTAAGTACCTCCTTATTATTCCAAAAAATCATAATATAATGAATTTAATATATTTTAACATTTTATTATTTTATTATAAACTATATAACATCAAACAGGAGGTTATTATGAAAAAAATTATTTATTATTTCATTGGTTTAAATCTTATTGCTTTTGCAGTTGTTTTAAATATTCGTTTTGATTTTGGTGTTGCTGCATTTAGCTCAGTTATGTACTCAATATCTAAAATTTATAATATTTCTTTAGGAACAGCATCTATTATATGTTACTTACTATTTGTTATAATTCAATGTATATTATCAAAAAAAATAACTTTAACTTATATTTTAGAAATTCCTTTATCTTTTGTATTTGGATGGCTAACAGATATGTATGATTTGATTATTCCATCATTACAATTAAATATATTTATCACATTTCTACTATTTAGCCTTACAATGTTTATAACAGCTTTAGGGGTTTATTTTTGTGTAAAAAGTAATCTCATATTAACTCCTCCTGATGGAATTGTAAAAACAATCTCTGATGTCTTTGATATCGCTTTTTCTAAAGTTAAAAATATCTTTGATGTTTCATTAGTATTTATTTCTATTCTTTTATGCTTAATCAATCATTGTCCATTTTATGGTATTGGAATTGGAACTTTATTAACAGCTCTATTTATTGGAAGAATTATTAATTTATATGAAATATATCTTCCTCTTGAATTTATGGAATAACTTTTTACTTATAAATATCTTGTTTTTAAATACTTCTAATTTTTAAAGCAATACATAAATATTAAAAAGCTATACTATAAACCTTATTTTGTCTATAATATAGCTTTTTTCTTATTTAATGAAATAAATTTTATCTCTATTTGGATATAAGAATGTCAATCCATCTTTTGTAAATGAAACAGTCTCCTCACTACATATTGTATATTGAATACCTTCATAAACATATTTTATATTTAATTCTAATGCATAAACTGTATCATATGACATAAGAATATCACCCCTAATAGGAATTGGATTTTGATTATTCCATAAACCAATTGTTGTTCCTGGACCATGTCCATAAATATTACATGGATGAGAATATAAGCAAGCATCTATTCCTTCTTCATGAGCTTTATTTAATGCATCGACTAATACATCATTTCCACTTTTGCCATCTGCCATACATTCTCCTACAATGTCTTGGAAGCGATTATTAACTTTAAATCCATCTTTCATCCATTGAGGAACATCTTCATCTTCATCCTTAGCAACATATGCAAGTCTTTGTGTATCACTACATAAATTTAAATATTTTATTCCAAAATCACAGTGTAATAAATCACCTTTTTCAATAACACCATCATATATAATGCCATCATGACCTTCTCTTTGTAAATCAATAGTTGGAGAGAACCAATATTGTAAACCACTTTGTGTTACTCTATCCATCATAAAATATTCTACATCTTGGCAAGTTGTTTTTCCAGGTTCAATAACTTTTAAACTAAATGCTTCCTCAATAACTGAAAATGCTAAACTCATTAATTCTGGATATAAAGTAAATTCAGTTGGAGTTCTTATTTCCATAGTCTTAATTGGAATCATTGCATCAACCATAAATCTTTCATTATATGGTGCTTTTATCTCTTTTAAGAAAGTTTGATATAAACCATAACTTAAACCATCTGCATATGTATGATCTTCTGATATATTAATAGCAATATTTTGAGGATCATATTCAACTAACAAACGATTTAATGCTTCCATTTGTTCTTCTTCTCCAAATTTCCAATATTGTGGATAATAACTATTTAATGCTCCATCTGGCATACTTAATGATAATCTCTTCACTTCATTTCCAGCTTTTACAAAAACTAGCATTGTAATACGTCTAGCAGTTAAATAACTAGCTGGTGTTAAAGAATCAAAGACCAAATCTTCATGATATTCTTTACTAGCAACAATCCACATATCAGCTTTAGATTCCTTTAAAACTTTAGGAACAATTAACTCTAATCTTTCTTTAAGACAAATATCTTTAATTTCATTTTGTTCTCTTGTTGATTTAATTTTCATTTTTACACATCCTTCCAATAACTATTATAACATATGAAAACAGGTGTCGATAGACACCCGTTATTTTTTATTTAAATTTAGCTCTTGTTAAATCAAAATGACCTTCTGGAGAAGATGTTACACCTTCAAGATCAGCAGCCTTTAAGAATGGATCAGTATATCCAAATAAAGGTACTACATAATGATTTTCAACTAAGTATTTTTCAGCTTCAGCTAATTTAGCAAAACGATCTGCACCATCTAATTTTTCTGCTGCATCAATCATATCTTCATATTTCTTATCATCAACAGTATTAGCAGCAGTATCTTTACCATAATACATTGATAAATAAGCCATTGGATCTAAGAAGTCAGCAGTCATTGCATGACGGCAAGTTTCAAAATCACCCTTATCACGATTAGAGAAGAATGTTTGTAACTCAGCAGTCTTTAATTCTAAATCAATATAAGCTTCTTTTAATGATGCTTGCATAGCTTGAGCAACGTCTTTATGCATAGGAACATCATTGTAACTATATGATAATTTTAACATTTTGCTTTCACTATAACCTTTAGCTTTCATGATCTTTTGAGCTTCAGCTAAGTTATATCCACCAGACCATTTGTTACCATTGTTAGTAGTGAAATCTCCAGTTGTATCAGGAATTCCCTTAGGAACTAAGTTATTTAATTCATAAGCATAATCACCTTTACCAGATGCTTTAAGAACGTTTTCACGATTAATAGCCATCGCGAAAGCAGCTCTGATTTCTGGATCTTTTAATTCTTTTCTAGTATTTTCATCACCAGCATTCATTAATACATAGTAATTACATACAAATGGTTCAATAGCATAAATGCTAGATTTTAAACTTTCATCAGCATTAACTGTATCAAGGTTGATTGTATCTGCCCAATCAATTTCACCAGATTGGAATGCACTTGTTTGTGAACTTGAATCTGACATAACTTTGATTGAGATAGTTTCTAATGAAACTTCATCAGCAGCACGATAATTTTTATTTTTAGTTAAAACAACTTCATCTTTTGAATCAATCTTGCTTGCGTAGAAAGCACCATTAACTGGAGTTTCAGTTCTATTAGACCATACACTCTTTAATGGATTAGCTCCATCTTTTTCAACAGCATCTTGACGTACTGGGTAGAATACTGTGTTAGTTAATAAAGATGTAAAGTAAGCACATTTTTGTTTTAATGTGATAACGATAGTTGTATCATCTTTAGCTACAGCTCCGAAATCTTTTAAGTCATCCATAGATTTTAAAGCTTTACCAGTACCACCGTTTTTAATTTTGTTAATGAATTGAGAATAATATGCAGTTCCAGTTCCCATTGCAGCTGCACGTTTCCATGCATAAACGAAATCTCCAGCTTTTAATGGTTGACCATCGCTCCATTTAATCCCTTCATTTAATTTGATTGTATAAGTTAAACCATCTTCACTGATTGTTGGCATATCAACTGCTACATTAGGAACAGCATTTCCATCTTTGTCTAACTTATATAATCCTTCATACATTTGGCATAATACGTTAGCAGTTACTGAGTCGTCTACGATAGCAGGGTCCATAACTTCGATGTCTCCACCTTTAGCAGTACGAAGTGTTGTTTTATCTTCACGTTCACTTCCACCATCTCCACAACCAGTAAGTCCAACTACCATTGCTAAGCATAATAAAGAACCTAATAATTTTTTCATTGTGTTTTTCTCCTTTCTTATTCTTTATCACCATCATATAGGAAACATGCTACCATACGATCCTTCACTTTTTTAAGTTCAGGTTTACATTGAGAGCATTTTTCCATAGCCTTCGGACAACGTGTTCTAAACACACAGCCTGAAGGTGGGTTAATAGGACTAGGTAATTCACCTTGTAAAACAATCCTTTCCCTACTTTTAGCAACTTTTGGATCTGGAATAGGTACAGATGACAAAAGTGCTTTTGTGTAAGGATGTAATGGATTGTTATACAATTCATCACTGTCTCCTACTTCCACTAAGTTTCCCAAATACATTACACCTATACGATCTGAAATGTGTTTAACCATACTCAAATCATGAGCTATAAATAGATAGGAAATTCCCATCTCTGCCTGAATTTTTTCAAGCAAGTTTATGACTTGCGCCTGAATAGATACATCCAGCGCAGAAATCGGCTCATCACAAACAATGAATTTAGGATTTAAAGCAAGTGTTCTTGCAATCCCAATTCTTTGTCTTTGTCCACCAGAGAATTCATGAGGATATCTACGAATATGATCAGGTTTTAATCCAACCAATTCTAATAATTCTCTAACTCTCTTCTCTTTTTCTTCATTAGTATTATAAATACCATGAATATCCATTGGTTCTTTAATAATTTCTCCAACTGTCATACGTGGATTTAAACTTGCATATGGATCTTGAAAAATCATTTGAACATCTTGTTTAAATTGCTTTAAATCTGTACCTTTGATTTTTGTAATATCTTCTCCATTAACAAGAATTCTACCTTCTGTTGGTTGATTGATTTTAACAATTGCACGACCTGTTGTTGATTTCCCACAACCTGATTCTCCAACAAGACCAAAAGTTTCACCAGGATAAATTTTCAAAGAAATTCCATCAACTGCTTTTACAACATCTTTCTTCTTTAGAAAACCTCCACCAACATTAAAATATACCTTTAAATTTTCTAATTCTAAAATTGGATCTGCCATTATTTATCCACCCCTTCTTTAGCTAAAGGATGAGTCAACCAACATGAACAAGAATGAGTCTTACTAAATTCTTCTTCATCAGGCATAGACATTTTACAAACCTTCATAGCATTTTCACATCTATCCACAAATGGACACCAATTTCCAATATTTAATAAATCTGGTGGTGACCCAGGAATTGGATGAAGTTCTTTCTTTACTTTATCTTCAGGGTTAGAAATACATGATAATAACCCTTTTGTATATGGATGTTTAGGTTCATAGAAAATTTCTTCTGCAGTTCCTATTTCCACAATCTTTCCACCATACATAATTGCAATTCTATCACAAATACTTGCAACTACACCTAAATCATGTGTAATCATAATAATACTTGAATCAATTTCTTCTTTAAGATTTGCAATTAAATCTAATACTTGTGCTTGAATTGTTACATCAAGAGCTGTTGTTGGTTCATCAGCGATAATCACTTTAGGATTACATGCTAATGCCATTGCAATAATAATTCTTTGACGCATTCCTCCTGAGAATTGAAACGGATATTGTTTAATTCTTTGTTCTGGTGAAGGAATTCCAACTTTTCTCATTAATTCAATTGCTCTTTCAGATGCTTCTTTTTTAGAAATATCGTTATGATTTAAAATTGGTTCTGTCAATTGCTTTTCAATTGTCAAAACTGGATTTAAGAATGTCATTGGATCTTGGAAAATCATTGCCATATCATTTCCTCTTATATCTGACATAATCTTATCATACTCTTTTTTTGAATAATTTTTTGGCGAAATATCCCTACCATCAATTGAGATTTCACCTTCAGCCACACGACCATTAGCTGCTAATAATCCCATAACTGAATACATTGTTTGAGATTTTCCTGATCCTGATTCACCTACAATACCAAGAATTTCTCCTTTTTCAACTTGAATTGTCACATCTCTTACTGCCTGTACAGTACCATTTTCAGTGCTAAACTCTGTTGATAAATGTTTTATATCTAACATTGCCATTTTCATTCACCTACTTTTTCTTTGGATCAAGAGCATCTCCCAATCCATCTCCAATAAAGTTTAAAGCTAACATTGTTAAACAAATTGCTAATACAGGCCAAACAACTTGCATAGGATATGCCATCATAATTTGACGTGCATCATTAGCCAATGTTCCCCAACTTGCTTGAGGAGCAGAAAGACCAATTCCTAAGAAACCTAAGAAAGCTTCATTAAATATTGCACTAGGAACTAACATTGTTACAGATACAATAATAGGTCCCATACTATTAATAATTAAATGTTTAAATAAAATTCTTGACTTACTTGCCCCAAGTACAAATGCAGCAAGTGAGAACTCTTGTTCTTTTAATGTCATAACTTGTGCTCTAACTTGTCTCGCCATTCCCATCCAAGAAGATATTGAAATACCTAAAAGAATTGAAAACATACTTGGCTCAAGCACAACAACAATCATAATAATATATAGCATATCTGGAATAGAATACATCATATCAACAAAACGCATCATAACCATGTCGACTTTTCCGCCAACATAACCAGAAATACCGCCATAAACAATTCCAATAACCAAAGCAATTAATGCAGCAATTGCACCAACACTTAATGAGATACGTCCACCACACATAATACGAACTAAAATATCTCGTCCAAATTTATCAGTTCCCATCAAATGAGCCATAGACATTCCAGCATTCCCATTTGACATATCTTGTCCATCATATGTATATGGTGAAACAATAGGAATAATAATACAACATACTACCATAAAAATAATGAAACATAATCCTGCAAGAGCTAATTTATTTTGTTTAAAACGAACCCATGCATCTTGAAAATATGTTTTACTTTCGTATGAAATTTTCTCCGCATTTTTTTCACTTTCATCCAATTTTTCAAATAAATTCGGAGTTAATTCTAATTCATCTTTTTTAAGATCCATATCATTTCCTCCTTACTTTAATTTAATTCTTGGATCAATTGAAGCAGAAATAACATCTGTTATTAAGTTAAATGTAATAATCAAAATTCCTAAGAAAATTGTTACTCCCATAATAACAGGGTAATCTCTATTCATAATACAAGAAGTAAATGTAGAACCCAGTCCAGGAATTGAGAAAATTGTTTCTACAACAAAACTTCCTGTTAATAAGAATGCAAACATTGGTCCAGCATATGTAACAACTGGAAGCATTGCATTTTTAATTGCATGTTTAATAACAACCTTTCTATAAGGTGTTCCTTTAGAACGTGCAAGAATAATATAATCTTGTTTCATAACTTCTAGCATACTACTACGAGTTAAACGTGAAATCATTGAAATTGGATACAATGATAACGCTATAACTGGCATTACATAGTTTGCTGGTGTACGCAATCCAACAAATGGGAATACATGTAAAGTGACCCCAAATACTAAAATCAATAACATTGCAATCAAAAATGAAGGAATACTCACTCCTATTGTTGCAACAAACATACATAAATTACTAATCCATTTTTTCTCTGATAAAGCCGCAGCTGTACCTAAAGAAATACCGCCAATCAAAGCTATTACAAACGCAATAGATCCTACTCTTGCAGTAACTGGAAATCCATTTCCTATAAAATAAGCAACAGTTCTACCTTCAGAAACCATACTTTCCCCTAAATTACCATGTAATAAGTCATTCATATAAATTCCATATTGTTCAATAACTGGTTTATCTAAATGATATTTTTCTATAGCAGCTTGCATAGCTTCAGGTGTTTTATATTTCTCACTACTAATCGGAGACCCAGGTGTTGCTTTCATCAAAAAGAACGTTACACTGGATAAAACAAATAATGTAACGATACCAATAAGTATACGTTTTAATAAATACTTAGCCATTTCTATCTCATACCTTTCATTATTCAAAGACTATATTTCCATTTAATCATTTCATAAAAATATATCTTTAATATAAATAGAATACATAAAATATGAATTAAAATCAACTTATTTTTTTGTTTTTGTAAATTTCACTCGCATTTTTTGATTTTTTCTAAAAAAAACACACTATTTTTTTAAATTGTATACACTTATATAAGAATTAAATAAAAAAGAACACTTTAAATCATTATATTTAAAGTGTTTATTACCAAATATTATTATTAATAAATAATACTTACTTTCTTCTATTCTTTTTGATTATGAACATGTATATCTATTTGTTGATATGGAATATCAATACCATTATTATCAAATTCTCTCTTAATTTGTTCCATCAAATCATCTTTTAAAATATAATAATCATCTGTCTTAACCCATACTCGTAATGCAATACTAATAGCATTATCTTTATATTGAGAAACTCTCGCATAAGCTTCGGGTTCTTCAAGTGTTAATGGATGTTTTGAAATAACATCTAAAATAATAGCCTTCGCTTTTTCCACATCGCTATCATAATGAATATCAAAATTCATATCAATACGTCTCATATCTTCATGTGAATAATTCACAAATGTTGAAGATGATAATTCATTATTAGGAATTACTACCATTTTATTATCAAATGTTATTAAAAAAGTATAGAGCATTTGAATTTCTTCTATCTTTCCTATATATCCATTAACCTCAATAATATCTCCCTTTACAAATGGCTTTGTCATTAAAATAACAATTCCAGAAACAACCCCACTCATAGAATCTTTTAATCCTAATACAATAGCTGCTCCTGCTGTCGCTAAAACTGTAACCAAAGAAGAAATATTAACTCCTAGTTGAGCAATACAAGTTACAATAACAAGAACTTTTAAAGAAACACTTAATATGGATTTAATAAATGAAATCACAATAGGATCCATAGTTGACTTCTTTAACATCTTTATAAGAATGTATAATAATAACTTAGCAAGATACCATCCAATAATAAAAGTTATAATACTATCTAATATAGGTTGTCCTTTATTTATAAAATAATCTAAAAAATCAAAGTTTTGCATATTCTCACTTCCTTAGGCAATATTATAGTCAAAATGTAATAAATTTCCAGTTATATTATGCTCAATATTTATAAAATAGTTGCATTATTTCATAAATAAGATAAAATAAATATGTTAAAATATTAATATCATATAAGGAGGATATTTATGAAAGTTGCTATAATGACTGATAGTAATAGCGGTATTACTCAAGCAGAGGTTAAAAAACTTGGTATCTTTGTTTTACCTATGCCTTTTACAATAGATCAAAAAGAATATCTAGAAGATATTAATCTCACTCAAGATGAGTTTTATAATAAATTAATGAATAATGCTGAAGTTTTTACTTCTCAACCAGCTGTTGGTGAAGTTACTCATTTTTTTAATACTATATTAGAAGAATATGATCAAATTGTTCATATTCCTATGTCTAGTGGATTAAGTGGTTCTTGTCAAACAGCGATAATGTTATCTCAAGAAGATGAATATAAAGATAAAGTATTTGTTGTTGATTCACAACGTATTTCTGTAACTCAAAAATGGGATGTTTATGATGCAATCGAACTTGCCAAACAAGGAAAAACAGGACAAGAAATTCATGATATACTTATGAATAATAAAATGAATGCAACAATTTATATTACAGTTAATACTTTAGAATACTTAAAAAAGGGAGGACGTGTAACTCCTGCCGCTGCTGCTTTAGGTGGTTTATTAAAAATAAAACCTATTCTTACAATTCAAGGGGAAAAATTGGACTCATTCCAAAAAACACGTACTATGATTAAAGCTAGACAAATCATGATAGATGCAGTTTTAAAGGACCTTAAGGATAGAATTGATCCAAATAGTGATCATTTTGAAAATACTCGTCTTATGATTGCTTATACATATGATCAAGAGCAAGCTTTAGAGTTTAAAAAACAAGTAGAGGAAATTTTCCCTAATCATGAAATTATATGTGATCCTCTTTCACTCAGTGTTGCTTGTCATATTGGACCACATTCACTTGCTTTAGCAGCTTGTAAAAAACTTATTTAAAATTTGTTGAATCATCCTTTTTTAAGGATGATTTTTATATATTAAGAAATATCTTTCAATTAGACTAGTATAATTTTTAAAAAGATGTTATATTTATCATTGTTTTTTATAAACATCTAAAAATAATATTCCTTTAAAAACATTAAAGAATGACTTGTCATTCTTGTTCATTTTTTATAAAATGTTGACAAAGTGGTATAATAAAAACAAAAGAAAGAAAGGTGAAATTATGGCAAATACGCCTCAAAAACGTTACCCTCAAAAAAGAGGACCCTATAATAGAAACAAAAACCAGAATATAAAACATACAAACCACATACATGATACGAAAGTTTTTGCATTAGGAGGACTTAATGAAGTTGGTAAAAACATGTATTGTGTAGAACATAATGATGAAATTATTATTATTGATGCTGGTGTTAAATTCGCTGAAGATGGTTTACCAGGAATTGATTATGTTATTCCTGATTATTCTTATTTAAAACGTAATCAGAAGAAGATTAAAGGTTTACTTATTACTCATGGACATGAAGATCATATTGGAGGAATTCCTTTCCTTTTACAAGTTGTAGATATTCAATTTATATATGCTTCTCCTCTTGCATGTGCAATGATTAGAAGAAAATTAGAAGAAAAACGTTTAACAAATGCTACAAAGCTAATTCAAATAGATAATTTATATCAAATTAAAACAAAATATTTTAATATTGGTTTCTTTAAAACAAACCATTCTATTCCTGAATCACTTGGAATTATCATAAATACACCAAATGGTAGAATTGTTTCAACTGGAGATTTTAAATTTGATTTAACACCAGTAGGTGATCCTGCTGATTTTCAAGTTATGTCATTTTTAGGTGAAACAGGTGTTACATTATTACTAAGTGATTCTACAAATGCTGAAGTCCCTAATTTTTCAATTAGTGAAAAGCAAGTTGCTTATAGTGTTCAAGAAGAATTTAGAAAAACTGAAGGACGTTTAATTGTCGCAACTTTTGCATCAAATGTTCATCGTGTTCAACAAATTATTGATGCAGCAGTTAAATTCAATCGAAAAATACTTGTCTTTGGACGCTCAATGGAAAATAATATACAAGTTTCAAGAAAACTAGGATATATTAAATGTCCAGATCGTTTTTTCATTAAAAATGATGAAGCAAAAAGATTTCCAGATAATGAAATCCTTATCTTATGTACAGGAAGTCAAGGCGAAGCTTTAGCTGCTTTAAGTCGCATTGCTAATGGAACCCATCGTCAAATTTCTATTAAACCTGGAGATACTGTTCTTTTTTCATCTAATCCAATTCCTGGTAATGCAGGAAGTGTAAGTAAAGTCATCAATAAATTATATCGTGCTGGTGCAAGAGTTCTAACTAATGAAGCTATTAATAATCTACATACATCAGGACATGCTTCTCAAGAAGAACAAAAACTGATGTTATTACTTACAAAGCCTAAATATTTTTTCCCTGTTCATGGAGAATATCGTATGTTAAAAATACATGCTAAACTTTTTGAAGAAGTTGGCTTAACAAAAGGAAATGCTTTTGTATTATCTAATGGTGATTCTATTTTATTAAGGAATGAGGAAGCTCGATTAGGTCCTCGTATTCATGTTGATGATATTTATGTTGATGGTAATGATATTAGTGGATTGTCTACTGCTGTTTTAAGAGATAGACAAATTCTAAGTGAAGATGGTATGGTTTCTGTTTTAATATCTATGGATTCACGTACAGGTTGTTTATTAAATAAACCTATTATTATGTCTCGTGGATTTGTTTATATGAAAGATAGTACAGAGATGATAAGAGAAGCTGAATTATTGGTTGGTCGTCATTTATCTACATTATTGAAAAGAAAAACAACTTTTGGAGAAATAAAAAACACAATTAGAGATACTCTTGGACCTTATTTTTATCAAAAGACAAAAAGAAATCCAATGATTATCCCTGTTATTATGAATAAAAAAGTATGAAACTTTTTAGAATAATCAGACGACTCATTTTAATTATTATCATTTTTAGTATTATTGTTTTTGGAGGATATGCTTATTTTATTTCTCCTAATGACTATAGTTTTAAAAAATATGAATTTACACACAAAAATATTAGTTCACAATTAAATGGATTCAAAATTGCTTTTATTAGTGATTTAAATCTCAATAACAAAGAAAATTTAACAAAATTAAATAAAGCTATTGATGAATTAAACAGTTATCCTTTTGATATGATTATATTTGGTGGTGATCTTTATGATGGTCCTGTTTTTAACACTAAAGAGATATCTGCTACATTAAAGAAAATTTCATGTAAATATGGTAAGTTTGCTATACTAGGAGATAAAGATCAAAATATGTCTTTAGAAGTTTCAGAAGTTTTAAATAATGGTGGTTTTGAAGTTATCACAAATGAAGCTCGTACTATCTATTATAAAGATACTTCTTTTACTATGATTGGTTGTCAGGAAAATAAAGATATCTCAAAATTTAAAACAAATAAAAAAGATATGATTTTATGTATAACACATCAACCAGATAGTTTTTCTCAATATCAAGGTTCAGTTGATTTACAGTTATCTGGTCATAGTTATGGTGGTTCTATTTATATTCCATTCTATGGAGCAATCACTTCTATGGAGGGAGCAATGATTTATAATCATGGAACATATGAAAAATCTGGTTCAACATTAATTGTTTCTAATGGTTTCTCTGGACCTATATCTTTCCCTTACAAACTATTTGCAAGAAATGAAATACAATTTATAACATTAAAAACAAGTAGCTCTTAACTACTTGTTTTTTGATCCATATTTTAAATGATATAAAGCTTCTAAAACTTCAAAAATATATGTAATAGAAAATTTCCCAATCAATGAATGATGATTATTACCAACTCTTAAAATCATATCAACTTTATCACTATAAGCAAATGTTTCTAATTGTGTAATAGCAATAATATATGCAGGACATCTTGTTATGGCACGCATAGCATCTGGATGATCATTAAAAAAGCCTCCTGCTATTGATGAAATAATAATTAAATCATTTTGATCTAAAGTTTTAAAAATTTCTTTTTGTTGTTCTAAGGGATACATAGCTACACAATCTTTTCCTAAATAAGACAATTCTATTTGAAGTTGCATAGAAACAGATTGAGTAAAAAAGTTTCCTGCAAAACATATTCTATGAGCATCATGAATCTTATCTACAATTTTCATTAAATCTTCATATGCTATATTATTATATGTATCTTGAAGATTATGAATAACATTTTGAAAATGGTTATTAAAAATATCTATCCCATCATTAATTGTCTCTTTTGCAGGTAATTGATGATCAAAATATAACCTTTTCACATCTTGATTAAAAAAATTCAAATTATTTGTAACATCATTTTTAAAATCAGCAAATGATTCATAATTTAATTTACGACATAAACGTGAAATAGTTGCTGTGGAAACGTAACACATATTAGCGACTTCAGTAATTGTACTATGAGGAATTTTATAGATATTTTGAAGAATAATCTTGGCAGCACTCCAAAAGACATCATGCACATTTGTCATATTAATAAAATTAATTAAATTATAAAAAGCACTTCTCACTTAAGTTGTCCCTCCCCATATTTAATAACTGTTACTGAGCCATCATTTAAACATAGGCAATTAAGTTGTCCTTTTTCTCCAACTGCTAAACCACCATCAATCCCAATTTTATTATGATAATCTGGATCATACCACACATCAAAAGAATGATCATCATTAATAAAACAACAAGGTGTATGACCAAAAATATACATATAATCAGGATTGGCTTCATTAAAATAGAAATACTCTCTAATCCAAGCTAAAATTTCTTCATCACATTCTTCTATTGGTAATTCTGGATCAACTCCAGCATGTACCATAACATAGTGTTTTCCTTGAAAATCTAATTCAATATAACTTGGTAAAGAATCAATAAAAGCTATTAATTCTTTTATAAAAGTACGCTTAAAATCAAAGTATTCTTCATAAGGAATACAGTCCTTTTGTAAATATTCTCTAATACTATTTATTGTCTTCAAGCCACCATTTTGCTTCCATAAACGATAGGGATTGGATCTTTCTGAATCTAAATCATTATATTTTAATGCTGCTACCATAGATTGACGCATCATAATTTCATGATTTCCTTTAAGCATATGAATATTATCCATAGCTTGAACAAAATAATATATATCTATACTATTTGGTCCTCTATCCATAATATCACCTAATATATACAATTCATCATCATCTGTAAAACCAATTCTCTCTAACAATAATTGTAATAAAACAAATTGCCCATGAAGATCCGATATAACAAATATTCTTTTTTCCATATATCCTCACCTCATTTTATTTTAGCATATTTATTTTCTATAATAAACCAAAGCATATCTTATTTTTAAAAATATTTTCTTTTCAAGAAAATATCATTTATTTTTATTGAATTAAGTTATGATAAAAATGAAGGTGATTATATGATATTTCAAGAATTTTATCAATCATTATATCCAATATTATTTTATCAGTGGATTTCTTTAAATCGTTCTACATATAAAAAAGATAAAATTATTTTTGAAACAAGTTTTTCCAATTCTTCTACTCGAATATTAACATTTCAAATGGAAAATGTTATAGGAAAAATAACTATTTGGGAAAATGGTATTGTAGAAGAAGAAATTCAAGAAAATAATGGTAAGCAATTATTTTACCTTCATTATTATCTTGCTGAATTATCATATGGATGTGAATTATTTGAAGAATTTTATAAAATTCTTCTTAATCATAATAAACAAAAAATATATCAAATAGCTCTTTGTTGTACAGGTGGACTATCTTCTGCTGTTTTTGCTGATGAAATCCAACAAGCATGTCAAATGAGTCATCTTCCTATTATGATTTTATCACTCTCATTAGATGATTTAAAAGAAAACAAATTTCCTTTTGATGCTTTATATTTAGCACCTCAAATTGCCCATTTAGAAACACGATTATTAAATCATTTTCATAAGCCTGTTTATTGTATTGATTTTACTGACTATGCAACTAAAAACTTTCATGCTATTTTACAAAATATTAAACAAAACTTAAAAGAAGAGTGGTCATGACCACTCTTTTAGTTTATTCTTTTATATATATAGTTTTCATATAGATGCTTTTCTTTTTTATCTATAAAAAAGGAAACATATATTCCTTCCTCTAAATATTCTTCTTGAACCATTTCATATTTATGTTGAATCTCTTGAAAAAGTGAACCTTGATTATAAGGAATAAATAACTCAATGAGTTCATAGTCTTTAAAGAGGGTTTGGATTATTAGGTCTTCAAGTTCTTTAAGATTTATTTGTTCTTTGACAGATATATAGATAGAGGGTTCATGCGGTTGAATGAAAGTATATTTATTTTTATCTATCTTATTATAAACATAAATCATAGGTGTATCTTGTACTCCCAAAGTTTCCAATACATTTAAAGTTGTCTCAATCTGTTGATCAGAGTAATTTGATGAAGAATCTATCACATGTACAAGAAGATCGGCCTCTTTAACTTCAGCAAGAGTTGAACGAAAGGCTTGTACCAAATGATGAGGTAACTGATTAATAAAACCAACAGTATCACTCATAATAATAGAGTATTTTCCTTTTAATAAAACTTGTCTTGAAGCTGTCTGTAAAGAAGCAAATAACATATCTTCTTGAAAAACTTTTTTCTGAGTAAAATAATTTAACAAAGAGGATTTCCCACTATTTGTATATCCTACTAAACAAACAACTTTTTCTTGGTTTCTTTTTCTTAATCGTCTTTGTGTTTGTCTTTGTTTAACAATTACCTCTAATTCTCTTCGTGCTGTTAATAGTTGTCTATGGATAATACGGCGATCTAATTCAATTTGTTTTTCTCCACTACCTCTGAATCCAGAACCTCCTTGTTGTGAATAAAGTTCTTCTTTCATTCCTGCAAGTCTTGGCAATAAGTATTGTAATCTTGCAATTTGAACTTGTAATTTTGCTTCTTTTGTTTGAGCACGTGATTCAAAAATACGTAAAATCAAATCACTACGATCACTCACTTCTACATCTAATATATCTGTTAAATTCTTAACTTGAAGGGGAGATAATTCTTCATTAAAAATAATCATGTCATCTTTGTCTAACATAGCCTTAATTTCTAATACTTTACCTTTACCTATATAATATTGGGGTGAAATCTTTGTTAATTTTTGAATAACAGTATCTTTTACCTCAATATGACAAGCATAAGCTAAATCTTTTAATTCATTCATTGATACATTAAGATCATAATACATATGATCATATTCAACGCCAATAAGTATTGCTTTCACAATATCACCTCTTTTTTATTATAAGGAGTCTCTATGAAAAAAGCCAACTATTATTTTACTCTTTGTCTTGTTTTCTTTACAACTATTTTTTCTTTTATTAATATGTTTCAAATTGTTAAAATCTCCATGAATGTTATACAAATTGTTATGAATAATCTTTTACCCTCATTATTACCTTTTATGATTTTGATTTCTCTATGCTTATCTCTAGGTTTATTTCAATTATTAAGTTATTTTATTCAATTTCTTTTTACACCACTTTTTCATCTTTCACCACATATGTCCTCATTATATTTTGTATCTTTTTTTTGTGGGTATCCAACAAATGCAAAAATTATTAGAGAGTCTTATGATTTAGGATATATTCAGATTCATCAATTACAACATTTATTATCTATTGCTTCATTTTCATCATTGAGCTTTATTTTTGTTTCACTAAAACTTCCATTATCTCAATCAATGATGTTATATTTATGTCATATTATTCCTAGTTTAATAAAAGCTCTTTTTTATAAAGATGATATTCAATTAATGAAATTCAAGACTGTCATTTATCATCTTAAAAATCCACATATGACTTTTATAGATGCTTTGAAGAATAGTATTCTTTCTTCATTAAATGCGTTTATATTTATTCTTGGTTATATGCTTGTTTTTCAATTTGTTGGATATAGTTTACATTTATTTATTGATAATCCATTTATACTAGGTATCATTCAAGGCTGTTTAGAATTTAGTTCTGGTTCTATACAACTTTTACAATTTCAATCATTTTTTGTTAATCCTTGTGTTTGCTTTTTTCTTTCATTTTCTGGATTATCTGTTTTAATGCAAGTAGATAATATTCTTGAAGGTATTCCTTATTCTTTTCCAAAATATTTTCAAGATAGATTTATTCATGGTATATGCTCTTTTTTATTATGTTGTATTGTACAATATTTGACTTTATAAAATAATATGATAAAATAATAGTAACCATTATTAATAAGGAGGAGAAATATGTCTAAAGTAAAAATGAGATATTCAAAACAAAGAGAAATTATTTATGAAGTTTTGAAAAACGACACAAGTCATCCTAATGTAGATAGTATTTATATGAATGTCAAAAAAGTGATTCCAGATATTAGTTTGGGAACTGTTTATCGTAATCTTAATCTTTTAGCTGATCAAAAAGAAATACTACGTTTAGATATTGGTGATGGTGTTGTTCATTTTGATGCAAGAATATCTCCTCATTATCATCTTATTTGTGATGAATGTGGTGGAATTAAAGATTTATTTTTAGATGAATCTCTTATTTCTACATTTATTGATAAAGTTCAAGGTGAATGTGATGAACAAATTCATAATGCTGATATTATATTTCATGGAACTTGTCAAAACTGTCTGAAAAAGAAATCATAGAAAGGAGGCTTATTATGCCTAAATTAAAAGACTCAAGAACTGCTCATAACTTAATCCATGCTTTTGCTGGAGAATCTCAAGCGAGAAATCGTTACACATATTTTGCTTCTATTGCAAAAAAGGAAGGATATGTACAAATTGCTAATATTTTTGAAGAAACAGCAAATCAAGAAAAAGAACATGCCAAAAGATTAATGAAGTTATTAAATACTGAATTAAAAGGTGAAACTGTTTATACAGAAGGAAATTTCCCTGTTATGATGGGAACAACTGTTGAATGTTTAAAATCTGCTGCTGCAGGAGAAAACGAAGAATGGACAGATATGTACCCTTCATTTGCTGAAATTGCTAAAGAAGAAGGTTTTGATGAGATTGCTGATATTTTCTTATCTATTGCAAAAGCTGAAAAAATGCATGAAGATAGATATTTAAAATTATTAAAAAATATTGAAGATGGTATTGTCTTTAAAAGAGAAGAAAGAGTATTATGGAAATGTAATAACTGTGGTTTTGTAACAGAAGCTTTTGAAGCTCCTGAAAGATGTCCAGCTTGTGATCATCCTCAAGCACATTTTGAAGTTTACACATTTTTTGAAAAATAATAAATCGACCTTATTATAAGGTCTCAGGCTGTTGACAAAGTAGAAAGTTAACAGCTTTTTGTTTTCAAATAGAAAAATATATGATATTATTTCTATAGTCGTGGATGACTTCTTTCCAAGTATGCAAACTTTGAAGCTCCACGACCTTTTATTATATTACGATATTATGGAAATATGGTATAATATAGATGCATACTTGGAGGTAAAATATTATGGCAATGACAAATCGTGCAAATATGAAATTTGATGGAATTATTTTGAGTACTTTAGACGACATAGTACCACAAGATCATTTAGTAAAAATACTTGAAAAGACTATAGATTGGAAGTTTGTCTATCCATTGGTAAAACCACTTTATAGTCATGTAGGAAGACATTCTATTGACCCTGTGGTACTTTTTAAAATGATTTTTATCAATTATACATTTGGTATCAATTCTATGAGAAAGACTTGTAAAGAAATTCAAGTCAATATGGCATATAGATGGTTTTTGGGTATCAGTATTGATGAAGAGGTGCCAAACTATTCTACATGGTCAAAAAACTATCAAAGAAGATACAGAGATAGTCAGGTTTTTAATCAAATCTTTAACCATATTATCAAACAAGGTATTGATAATGGATTTATTGATACAACGACAGTATTTGGAGATGGTACACATAGAAAAGCCTCTGCCAATTCAAGAAAAGCGACTGATAAGGAAATTGAGATAGTAACCAAAACATACGAAAAAGAATTACTTAATGAAATCAATGAAGATCGAAAAGAAAATGGAAAGAAACCATTTGAATCATTAACAAAAAAAGAATATGCATTCGATGAAGAAACCGGAGAAGAAATAGAAGTCAAGAAAACCAAGCATATCAAAGAAAGTACAACAGATCCTGAATGTGGATTGTTTCATAAAGGTGAAAAGCAAAAATGTTTTGCCTATACACATATGACAATGTCAGATAAACAAGGTTATGTATTATATAATAAAGTAGCCCCTGGAAATATGCATGACAGTGCTATATTTACAGAAATATATGACGAACTTATTCAAATGTATGAAAACATAAAAAATATATGCTTAGATTCAGGATTCAATACTTCACCAATATGTCATCAAATACTATCAAGTGGAAGGATACCATTTCTTCCATATAAACGACCAATGACAAAAAAAGGATACTTAAAAAAATATGAATATGTCTATGATGAATACTTAGATATTTATATCTGTCCAAATGAAAAAGATCTTCACTATGTGACAACGAACCGAGAAGGATATAGAGTATACAAAAGTGATACAAAGGATTGTGAAAGATGTCCATTTTTATCACAGTGTACAAAGTCAAAGAATCATGAAAAAGTCATAACTAGACATATATGGGAAGAAGATAGAGAAGAAGCCAATCATATAAGACATACAGATAAATGGAAAGAGATATATCCAAAGCGAAAAGAAACAATAGAGCGAGTGTTTGCGGATGCGAAAGAAAACCATGGTATGCGATTTACACGATTAAAAGGGATACAAAAAAATCAGCATGAATCGCTGATCATTTTTAGTTGCCACAATCTCAAGAAAATGGGATTAAGCAAGCAAAGACTAGGGTTAATATAAACTCTAGATTGCTTACTATATATCATATTAGAGTAAATAAAAATGAAAACATCAATCCTTTTTACTTGAATTTGATATTTTCATTTAATTTGTCAACAGTCTGCGACCTTATTATAAGGTCTTTTTTTATAAACTTATATCATTATAAAATATTTTATCTCTTTAAAAAATACTTTTATCATTCATAGCCCTATGATAGAATACATAGTATACTAAATTTATATGATTGGAGTTTAATGAAATGAAAAACATTATATTTGATATTGGAAATGTATTGCTATCTTTCCATCCTGAAGAATTTTTAAGTCAATATTATGATAAAAAAGTAATGGGAGATTTAATGACAATCATATTTTGTAGTGATGATTGGATTCAACTAGATTTAGGGAATATAACAATAGAAGAAATTGCATCTAAGTTAGCCTATGAACATCCTGACTATCATGATGAAATTATTTTTATATTAAAAAATTGGACAAAGATGATGCTTCCTATAAAAGAAAATGTTGAAATTCTTTACCAATTAAAGGATAAAGGTTATCCATTATATATTTTATCTAATTTTCATAGTGAAGCTATTCAAGAGATGTTTGATAAATATGATTTTTTTCAATTATTTGATGGAAAAGTCATTTCTGCTTATGAACATACTATTAAACCAAGTTATAAAATATATCAAATATTGTTAGATCGTTATCATTTAATTGCTGATGAATCATTATTTATTGATGATTCACTAGCTAATATAGTTATTGCTCAAGATATTGGTATTCATGGTATTCATTTTAAATTTGGTACAAATTTAAAACAAGAACTAAAAAACATTGGTGTTTTATAACATCAATGTTTTAATATATCTTGTTCTTTTTTTCTATAAATGAAATAACATACTATACTCATTAAAATAATGAGTACAACAATCATAATAAAGCAGTGCATAAAAAAGGCTTCTGGTAAAATAGTTATGATTGGATCACTACGACTATCAAATATCCAATAATCATTTCTAAAAAATAGTTTATGAAAAATAATAAAGGCTTGGTTAAAATCTAAACTTGCTAAAAAACCTAATATAGATGGAATAACAATTGAAAAAATAGATGTTAATCTTAAATAACGATATTCTTTATTTTTTATATTATGATAAATCATAATAAGAGAAATAAGTCCACTTCCCAAACATATGAGTTGAATCATATCAAAAATTCTTTTTACTTCTTCAAAATGAATACGTCCAGTTGTAGACATAGCAAAATCTTTAAAATTTAATGCACCTCTATAAAAAATACTTTGATATTGAATAAGAATATCATAATTATTTTTTATAATATCTTTAGAAAGTCCTGATATTTCTGCAATATTCAAATAATCAATATCAAAATAATATAGTTGTTTAAAAAAAACAGTAAACGTAATAGCCAAAGTGATTATAAAAAGTGTAAGAATAAATGCAAGAAAAATATCTTGTTTTCTATTTTTTATAAATAAAGTCTTCACCTTTTTGTACCTCAACTTTAGATAAATGATTAAAATCTTGTTGTCTTAAAGCTTCATATATACCAATAGCTACACAATTTGATAAGTTTAAACTACGTGCATTTCCATCCATTGGTATACGAACACATTCATCAAGATGATCTTTTAAAATATCATGAGGAATACCATCATGTTCATGTCCAAATATGAGATACTGATCTTGATTAGAAGTATAAGATTGATCACTATAACACAAACGCGAATAACGTGTAAAAAAGTGATATGTTCCTTGATTCATAGAAACAAATTCTTCCCAATTCTCATATATTTGCATATCTAAATCTTTAATATAATCTAATCCTGCCCTTTTCATATGTTTATCATCTAAAGAAAATCCCATTGGTTTAATAATATGTAATCTTGTATGAGTTGCAACACATGTCCTCATAATATTTCCTGTATTTTGAGGAATAGCTGGATGAACTAAAACAATATGATTCATTTTCTATTTCTCCTTTAAAATTTGATATAGTTTTTTAAGTGCTTTCGCACGATGAGAATATTGGTTTTTCTCTTCTAATGTTAATGATGCTGATGTTTTCCCTAATTCTGGTACATAGAAAATAGGATCATAACCAAAACCATTTTCTCCTTCAATTTTATCATTAATTTCTCCATTAAAATATTCTTCAATAAATATTGGTTCTTCATTAGGTATACATAATACCATTGCACATACAAATCTAGCTTCTCTTTCTTTACCTTGTACAGCATCAATAATAGCTTGATTTTTAATATCATAACTTGTATCATGTCCCATAAATCTTGCTGAATAAATTCCTGGTGCTCCATTCATTGCTTTAACTTCTAAACCAGAATCATCTGCTAAAGTTGGTTTATGTATCAAATTGCAAACTGTTTGTGCTTTTATTAAAGCATTATCTTTAAATGTTTGACCATTTTCTTCAATTTCAATCTCTTCATCAAAAACATCTTTAATAGATTTAACATCTATTCCTATTTCATTTAACATTGCTCTTATTTCTTTGATTTTTCCTTCATTTGTAGATGCTACAACAATTTCTTTCATTTTTTCACTCCATTCCTAGTGCTTTTTTCACTTCATTGATAGGCATTTTTTGTCTAGTCCAAAATTCAAAAGAAACAGCTCCTTGATACAAAATCATGCCTTCTCCATTCATATATTCAAGTCCTTTTTCTTTTGCCATTTTTAAAAGTTTTGTTTCCTTGGGATTATAAATAATATCAGCAATTTTTAAATTTTTCAATAAATAACTACTATCAGGTATTAAACAATCATCTTTATAAGGTGCCATTCCTACATTTGTTGTTTGAATTAATAAATATGTATCTTTTAAATCCTCTTTTAATTCATCAAGATGATTTAATGTTTTTAAAATAATTGGACATTCCAATTGCTCATTTAATTCTCTTATAAATGGTTTATCACTACGATTATATACAATAATTTCTCTTGCTCCTTGTAATGCAGCTTCAACAATAATTGCACTTGCAGCTCCTCCAGCTCCTAAAACAACTATTTTTTGATTATGAATAAACCACTCTTTCTCTTCACAAGCCATGAAAAAGCCTTTTCCATCACTAATATGACCAATAAGTTTATCATTTTCATATTTAACAGTATTAACTGCTTGACACAATTGAGCTTCTGGTGTGATTTCATCTAAATAATCCATGATTTTTATTTTATAGGGCATAGATACATTAAAACCTTTTATATTTAAAGTTTTTACACTTGTTATAAAATGACTTAGCTTTTTTTCTTCCACCTCAAATGCCAAATAAACATCATCAATTCCTAATGTTTGAAATGCAGTATTATGCATTTTAGGTGAAAAAGAATGTTTAATAGGATTAGCAACAATACCATATAATCCTGTATATCCTGTAATATCTAATCTAACTTTTCTTTCCAAAAACTGCTCATCTCCTTTTGTATATACTGAATGAAAACCATTTTTTATTAAAATTTTTAAAGAGGCTTTATTATTTGAATCAATATATGCAACAATTCTTTTAACGTCCATTTTTAATGCTTTTTCAACAAGCAATTGGCAAAGTTTTGAGCCATAGCCCTGTTCCCAATATTCTGGATAAATCATATATCCTACTTCTACATCTTTTTGAAAAGGACAAAGGCATCCCATACCAATACATTGTTGCTGATCAAAAGCCATAAAATATCCATAACCCTTTTGATTATCCCAAGATAAAATTTTTTCTAATCTTTCTTGACATTCATATTGCTCTAAGGGATAACCTGTAATTTGTTTCATTACTTTTGAATTTTTATATAATTTTTCTAAATATTTAAAATCATTTTGAGTCATTAATTGAAGGTTCATACTTTATCTCCATTCTTTTTCTATTATATAGCAATCTTTGAAAACTACAAAGAAAAAAAGTATATCATTAATAGAAAAAGGATTTTCTTTTATACATAGAATGATTATAATAAAGACAAGGAGGAAAAGAAAATGATAAATCAATTAATTATAAATGCAGATGATTTTGGTATGACTGAAGGTGTTACAATCGGTATTTTATTAGCTCATCAACAAGGTGTTTTAACTTCTACAACTTGTATGATGAATATGCCTTTTGCAGAATTTGCTTTAAAACAAGCTCAAAAGTTTCCACAATTAGGTGTTGGTATTCATCTTGTGTTAACACTAGGAAAACCACTTATTGATGGTGCACTATCTTATACAGATGAAAATGGAGATTTCAAAAGACCAAGTAGCTATGAAGATGGAAAACCTCATGCTGATGAAAATGAGTTATATAGAGAATGGAAAGCACAAATAGATAAATTTATTGAAATAGCTGGTCAAAAACCTACTCATATTGACTCCCATCACCATGTTCATTTATTACCTTGGCATCATGATGTTGTTAAAAGATTAGCTAAAGAATACAATATTCCTATTCGCCAAGAAGAACAAATAGCAGAGGATCTTCCATATGTTCCTTGTGATATTACATTCTATAATAAAAAAATGAACTTAGAATATTTTAAAGAACTTACAGAAAAATATTCACATACTTTAGAAATTATGTGTCATCCTGCTTTACTTGATCAAAGACTTTGTAATATTTCAAGTTATACAACTTTAAGAATGGAAGAATTAGAAATACTAAGATCTCCTGAACTTATTGAATTTATAAAATCAAATCATATTGAACTTATTAATTATTCTCATATTAAGTAGGTGATTTGATGGCAACAACTGTTGAATATATTGAATATGTTTGTGAACAAATAAGAGGTATAGGAGAAATTCGTTATCGAAAAATGTTTGGAGAATATATGGTTTATGTGAATGATAAACCTATTCTATTAGTTTGTGATAATACTGTTTATGTAAAAATGTTAGATTGTATTGCTGATAAAATGGATCGCTCTTCAACTGGTATTCCATATAAAGGAGCTAAAGAACATTATATCTTAGATATTGATAATATCAATTTAAGTAAAGATATTATTTGTATTTTAGAAGCTGTTACTCCAATTCCTAAATCAAGAAAGAAAAAAGATAAATCTTCATCTTAAAAGATTTATCTTTTTTTACCATTTCTTATGAACATCTGCTTGAGTAATAGAACGAATTACTCGGCATGGATTTCCAACAGCAATAACATATGGTGGAATATCCTCAGTAACAACACTTCCTGCTCCAATAATTGCTCCTTGATTAATTTTAACTCCTGGTAATATCGTTACATTTCCACCTATCCATACATTATCATAAATAATAACAGGTTTAGCATATTCTAAGCCTCGCATTCTTTCTATCTCATGAAAAGGATGTTGAGAAGTATATATATTTACATTAGGACCTAAAATAACATTATCACCTATATGAACAACAGCTTTATCTAAAATAGTTAAATTAATATCACTATAAAAATTGACTCCTATGTGAATATTATACCCATAACTACAATAAAATGGTTGTTCAATACAAAGTTCCCCTTGACATTTTAATAATTTCTTTAAAATAAAATCCCTATGTTCTTTATCCAAAGGATGAAGATGATTATATTCAAATAACATTCCTTTACAATATTCCCTATCTTTATAAAGTTCTTCACTATATGGTTGATAAAGATGTCCATCTAACATTTTTTGTTTTTCACTCATTTTTATTCTCCTTGATAAAATATTTCTATTTGTTCTAATAAAGCTTGACAATCATATGTTGCAAAAACAATAGACTCAATACTTTGTATAACAACTGGTTTATATTTTTGTGTTAATTCAGCAATTTTATATCTTAACTGAGGAGCTATTAAAATAAGTTGATATTTTTGATAAATATCATCTAAATGATATATTGCAGTAGCTTGAAGATGATAAGGTTTTTGATTTAATTGACAATAATTGTTCATTTTATCTGCAAAGAAGCTTGTTGTAAAACCACTAGTACAACATAATAATACATTGATTTCATTTTTTTCTTTATCTTCAACAATTTTATTAATCATACGACAAAATAAATCTTTAGCAAAATAAAAATTATAAAATTGATAATGTAAATAAAAGATTGTTTCATTTCCTTGTTTAATTGTTTCTTCTATAATACCTTGAGGCCACATCACAAAATAAGCAACTTTATTTTTATAATATATTTTATATGTATAATGCTCTTCTTCAAAAATAAAATCATCATGATTAATGATTTGTAAATAAACCCATTTCCTAAATATATCTAAATTTACATCTCTAAAGAATTCATCCATTATAGCCACCTCAATGACATTATACTATAATTTTTTATATTCATCACATAAATTTCTTGGTTAGAAAAAGACTATGAATGAAATAGTCTTCTTTTATTTGGTTATCCAAACTTTAAAATATATTTCAAAAATCATAGTCTTAATCTGAAACTTGATTTAAAAGTTGATAAAATTGTTCTAAATCATCAGCAATCATTTGAATAGAATTTTGCCAGAAATTCTCATCTTGTAAATCAATACCAATACTTTTACCCATATCTTCTAAATTCATTTGACCAGTCAATGACAAGAATTTTTCATAAGTCAATGCAAAACTATCCCCCTGTTTTTGATAGAGTGCATATAATCCCTTAGCTAACAATAAGCCAAAAGCATATGGAAAATTATAAAAAGCATATTCTGCTTCATAATAGTGTGGTTTCCATGTCCACATATAAGGATGTAATTGATGATGATCAAGCCCTTCACCATAAGCTTCTTTTTGTGCTTCTATCATAAGTTGTTTTATCTCATCAACACTTAATGGACCCTTTTCCCTTTTTTGAATAAAACGACTTTCAAATAAAAATCTTGAATAAATATCTACAATGACTTGTGCACAATCTGATAATTCATTTTCTAAAATCATTAGTTTTTGTTGTGGTGTTGCTGTTTTTAGCGCTGCCTTTTTCACAATAGTTTCACAAAATGTTGATGCTGTTTCAGCAATAGGCATAGGATATTCAGCATTTAATGCTGTTTGTTGATTTAAACAATGACCATGAAAACCATGTCCAAGTTCATGTGCCATTGTTATGACATCACTTAGATCATTACCATAATTTAATAAAAAGCGACTTTCTTGTATACAATGAAGATTTTGACAAAATGCTCCACCTACTTTGCTTTTTCTAGGATAAACATCTATCCAATTATTTTGAATTGCCTTTTGCGCATAATCTCCTAAATTTTTAGAGAAAGAATAAAATTGTTTAACAACAAAATCACATCCTTTTTCATAAGGATACTCACTTTGTATATTCATAATAGGTGCATACATCTCATACCATGGTAAGCCTTTTGCATAGCCTAAATGTTGAGCTTTCACTTGAAAATATTTTTCAAACATAGGTAAAGATTTTTGAATTGTTTTTAATAATGCATCTAAAGTTTTTTGTGTCATTCGTGAATCTTTTAATGTTTTTTCTAAAACTGACCCATAACCTCTCATTTTAGCAACTGCTATACTCTCTCCTTTAATTGCATTTAATGCAGAAGCAACACCTTGTTCTACTTTTTGATAAGATGCTATTTCTGCTTCATAAGCCTTTTTTCTTATTGCTTTATCTTTTGAATATGCCATATTTAAAACTTCTGTTAAAGGATATTCTTTATCATCTATAAATACTGTCATTGATGATATTAACTGATCTTTATATTTAGACCATGCTGATGATCCATTAATACGCATATTAGCTAAAACTGCTTCACTTTCATTATCTAATAAATATTGACTTTGTTCCTTCATCTCGCAAAGAATAAATAAATGTTCTAAAATATATTGATTTTGAAATTGTTGAAAATCAAAATCTGCTATCCATCTTTGAATTTTAGCATTTGTATTGGCAAATGATGCTAAAATATCTTCTAAAACAGAAGCATTTTTCATTGCTAAATCATCTGTTGTATCAGCATTCATAACAAGATTAACATATGAAAATAATTTTTCTATTGTATCACTTAATAAATTTTCTTGTTTTAAATATTGTATTAAGTTCTCCTCTGTTTTATCTAAGTTTGGATATTTTTCAAATTCTATGAGTTGTTCTTTAACATGCTCAATATCTTGTATAAATTTTTGATCTTTAAATGATGTATATAATTGTGATAAATCCCATTTTCTATCCATAAATTTCTTCCTTTCATATATAGATATATTATACACATAAAACAAAGAGATTTTTACTATTTGTTTATTTTAACTACTCTTTTCTTATATCAATCTTAATGGATATTGAATTTCTGATGAAATCTTTTACTTATTTAAACATAGTTCTTATCTTTTATTTAAAATTATGTTAAAGTTATGTAGGGTGATAAAATATGATAAAAGAATTTCAAAAATTATTAAAAGAAAAAAATATTGATTATTATATAGTTCCAACTGATGATGATCATCAATCTGAAACTGTTGGTAACTTTTATCAAGCAAGAGCATATTTAAGTGGTTTTAATGGTAGTGCTGGAACTTTGCTTGTTAAACAAGATACAGCATATCTATGGACTGATGGAAGATATTTTATCCAAGCTGCTAAACAATTAGAAGATGGTATTACATTAATGAAGATGGCGCAAAAAGATGTTCCTACACTATTAGAATTCCTTAAACAAAATGTCAAAGATGGAGATGTTATAGCATTTGATGGACAAACAATGAACTGTCAATTTGTTTTACAAATGGAAGAAGTTATTGATAAAGATTATCAAATTCAATGTACTGATTTATTAAAAGACTTTTGGCTTGATAGACCTGCTAGATCATGTGAAAAAGCATATATTTATGATATCAAATACCATGGATTATCTGCTCATGAAAAAATTGAAATTATTCAAGAATATATGAAAGAAAATCATTGTGATTCTCATATTATTACAACTTTAGATGATATTGCATGGATTTTTAATTTAAGAGGAAGTGATATTCCTTCTTCACCAACAGCCTTAGCTTTTGCATTAATCACTTTAGATCAATCTTTCCTTTATTTACAAGCTAATACATATAATCAAAGTATGATTGATTCTTATAAAGAAGAAAATATAATGATTAAAGATTATTCCGAAATTTATGAAGATGCAATGTCTTTAAAAGGAAGAGTTTTATTAAATACTGCTTCTGTTAATTATGAATTATTCAATCAAATTGAATGTGAAATTGTTGATGGTATGAACCCTTCTCAAGCATTTAAAGCTATTAAAAACGAAACAGAAATTAAAAACACTAAAAATGCTCATCTTAAAGATTCTATCGCAACTACTAAATTTATGTATTGGTTAAAACAAAATTATGGAAAAATAGAGATGGATGAAATAAGTGTTGCTCAAAAAATTTTAGAATTTAAAGAACAACAAGATTTATTTGTAGATACAAGTTTTACAACAATTTGTGCATTTAATGAAAATGCTGCATTAATGCATTATCACGCAACAAATGAAGAACATTCAACTATTGATAAAGATGGAATGCTTCTTATTGATTGTGGTTCTCAATACTTAGATGGAACGACTGATATGACAAGAACATATATACTTGGAAATGTTTCAGATATTCAAAAGAAACATTTTACAATGGTACTTCAAGGAATGTTAGCATTACAAAACGCTACTTTCTTATATGGATGTACAGGACAAAATTTAGATATTCTTGCAAGACAACCAATGTGGAGTGAGGATATAGATTATCAATGTGGTACTGGTCATGGTGTTGGACACTTTTTAAATGTACATGAAGGTCCTCATGGTATTCGTCCTCGTCCTAAATTTCAAGGAGAAGAATGTGTTTTTGAAGCAGGAATGATTGTTACTGATGAACCTGGTATATATTTAGAAGGACAATATGGAATTCGTTTAGAAAATGAACTTCTTTGTGTTGAGGGGAAAGAAAATGAATATGGACAATTCTTGCATTTTGAAGTTTTAACACTTGTTCCTATTGATTTAGATGGAATTGATACAACACTTTTAACTTATAAAGAGAAAAAATGGCTTAATGATTATCATCAAACTGTTTATCAAACTCTTTCTCCATACTTAACGAATGAAGAAAAAACATGGTTAAAACAATATACAAGAGCAATTTAAAAGAGACATCAAGTCTCTTTTTTGTTAACTATTAAATTCTTTTCTTGTAAACGTTGATTTGTCCATCTACGTAATAATTCATATATAACTGAAAATGTTGGTAAACCAAAAATCATTCCAGGTATTCCAAATAATCCTCCTCCAACACTTACTGCAAATAAAACCCATAATGCTGATAAGCCAATTGATCCGCCTACAACATGTGGATAAATTAAATTTGATTCAAATTGTTGTAAAAGTGTACTAAAAATCAAAAAGATAATTGTTTTAATTGGAGAAACAAAGAAAATAAGAATTGATGAAATAACAGCTCCAATAATTGGTCCAAAATATGGAATAACATTTGTAAATCCAATAACAATAGCAGCAATTGAAGCATATGGGATATCTAAAAAGATACAACCAATATAACATAACACACCTATAATAATTGATTCAGTTAATTGTCCAGCTAAAAAGTTTTCAAAAGTTGATGATATTAAATGAATTCCTGATTTTAATTGATGGACTTGATTTTCTTTTAAAAACGCATATCCCAACTTTTCCATTTGTCTTAAAAGCTTATCTTTAGAAAATAACATATAAATAGCCATAACAAGTCCCATAAATATATTCACAATTCTTGAAGTAAAATGAGTAAATCCAATAGCTATACTTGGTACCCAAGAAGTAAATTTACTAATCATTGTATTTCCAAAATCTGTTTGTAATTCTTCTATTTTTGTTACAAACTCTGGAGATAATTCAACTTGTGATAAAATATAATTTATCCATTCTTCTATTTGTTTTAAGGCATTAGGTAGATTTTCTACAAATAATTTAATATTATCAATAACTTGTGGCATCACAATAATAACAATAATAAATACAATAAAGAAAAACAAAAATACTGATAATAATGCAGAAATAACTTTTTTACGTTTTTCATCTTCTATTGGTAACTTTTTAATAAAAAATTTCATTGGTATATTTAAAATAAAGGCAAGTACAAACCCTAAAATAAATGGTTGAATAATATCAAATATCATACCAATAAAAGAAATAATATTTTCAAAATATATAAGCCCTAAAATTAATAAAGCAATATATGAAGTTAAAATTATTATATTCTTTAAAGTTAAATCTCTTACTTTCTCTGTTAATTTCATTCTTTCACCTCATACTTATGATATACATCTTTTATGTATTGCATATGACTTGACTCCTTTATAAAATGTATTTTTCCATAAATCCATGATTCTTTTCAAGAATTTTAAATAAAAAGACTCCAATTATTAAGACAATAAATTCTCCTATAAATATATAAATGAAATTTATAAAGAATGGTAGCTGCAAAATAGAATATAATTCAAGCCCCACTATTATTCCATTTATAATAGCACCAATAAAAGCAGTTAAATATAAAAGACTAACTTTATTAATTGCAATACAAGTTAATAAAGTTGCTAATGTTCCAAATAGCATATCCCATAATCCCATAGGAGAAGCCATATTTGCAATAAAACAACCAATAACCAAACCTGGAATATATTTCTTATTATAAAATGCTAAAAGTACTAATATTTCTGACATACGCATTTGAATTGCTCCATAAGCAATAGGACTTATCATTATTGTTAAAATGGCATATATACATGCTATCATTGCATTCATCATTATGATATTGACATACAAAATCTTTTTCATATACTTTCTCCTTATAAAAATATTTTTTAAACAAACAATTTGTCTTATCATATAATAAAGTTTTTAATATGTCAATCAACATAAAAGAGCCTTTTAGCATAAGGCTCTTTTTATTGAAAGTTATTTTATAATTCTTCTCCATTTGTTTCAATAACTTTTTTATACCAGTAATATGAATCTTTTGGAATTCTGTTTAATGTTCCTGTATTTTCATCTTCTTCTCTATCAACATAAACAAAGCCATATCTTTTTTGATAACCATTTAACCAACTTAATAAATCTGTATATGACCATGTACAATATGATAAAACTCTACATCCATCATCACAAGCTTTTTTCAACTCTTCAATATGACGTTTTAAATAATCAATACGATATGGATCATGAATTTTTCCATCCTCTACTTTATCAAAAGCACCTAATCCATTTTCAGAAATAACAATTGGTAAATCATAACGTGAAGTAATATCTCGACAACACATTCTAATACCCATTGGATCAATTGTCCAATCCCAATCAGTTGTTGGTAAAAATTCATTTTGTGGTTTTTTATAAAGTCCTGGAACTCCTTGAATTTTAGCAGTTCCTTTTTGACCAGTATTGTTCATTTCATGTGACATTCCAACCCCATCTAAAGGATTATACTCAACTACACATGTTTGATAATAATTTACTCCCATAAAATCAATGAGTGAAGCAGCTTCTTTCATGATTTCTTCATCACCATCTTCAAACTCAGGAGCAACTCCTTGTGATTTTAAGAAAGCCATAGCACTTCTAGGATAGCGTCCATAAGCATAAGCATCCATCCAATAATAATTTTGTAAATCATCATAATCTGCTTTTGCCATAGCATTTTCAGGTTTCCTATCAAAAGCATAGCTTGGGCTATATGCAAATGAAGCTCCTACTTTTGCTTGAGGATAAAGTTTCTTTAATGCTATAACACTTTTTGCATGAGCCATATTAGCATGATGATTAACTTGATAAAATGTTTTCATATCATCAACTTTTCCTGGTGGATGCATTCCTTCTAACCAACCAAATGAAGTAAAGATATTTTGTTCATTCATTGTAATCCAATACTTAACTCTATCTCCATATCTTTTAAATAATGTTGTTGCATAATTTACATAATCATCAACAATCTTTCTATTTTCCCAACCATGATATTGATCTTCTAAAGCTTGAGGCATATCCCAATGATAAACTGTTACCATTGGTTCAATTCCATACTTCAATAATTCATTAATTAAATCATCATAGAATTTTAAACCAGCTTCATTGACTTCTCCATTACCATGAGGATAAATTCTTGTCCATGCAATAGAAAAACGATAAGTCTTCAATCCCATTTCTGCCATTAACTTAACATCTTCTTTATAACGATGATAATGATCAACAGCCTTATCTCCTGTTGTTGCTTTGAATGTTTTTCCTGGAATTCTTACAAACTTATCCCAATTAGAAACACCTTTTCCATCTGCATCCCAACCACCTTCTACTTGATAAGCAGCTGATGCACTTCCCCATAAAAAATCTTTAGGGAATCCTTTTGATTGTTTAAAGTACATCTTTTTTCCTCCTTTATATATTTTTTATCTTTAAACCAATTCTTTACTTTATCAAGAATTTATTATAAAACTTCCTCAATAAATTCATAGAGAGATTTCAAATAGTCATCTTCTAATCCTTTTAACTGATATAAAAAGTTTTGTTTAATTGGAAATAATAACTTATTAGATTGATTATGATTATATAATGGGAAAACCATTTTAAATGGAACATCTTGATCATCTTTAGCATGAATAAAAACAGTTGGTATTGTATTCTTTTTGACTAATGAGACTGTATTCATTTTCTTAATATCCCTTTTGACTTCACTTTTAATCATTTGTCTTATAATAGGACGACAAACTTGACTTGCTATTTTTGTTTCTTTTTGACATAAATATCCTAAATATTGATAAGCTTGGCTATATGCTCCCTCACTTAAAATCAAATCCACATTTTTTAACTTTCCTAATCCAGATGTATTAAGAATTGTATTTGCACCAACACCTTGTCCATACATAATCACACGATGATTTTCTCCATATTTTCGTAATACATACATATTAAAAAACATCAAATCTAAAACATCTTTATATCCAAAACCTTTAATATATCCATCACTTAACCCATGTGCATTTGCATCATATAATAGTATATGACTTTGTGGAAAAATCTCTTTCAAGAAAGAAAATGTATCTTTTAAAGAACTTGCAGATTTTCCTAATCCATGTAAACCTATAATTGTTCTATGAGCATTTTCCTCTTCAAATAAATATCCTTGTAAATATAAGTTTTTATGATTTTTTATTTTAATTTTTTCTCCACCTAATTCACTATACCAATCTTCTTGATTTTGACAATCTAAACTTTCTCTATATAAAACTTTTTTAGAAAACTGATTCACTAAAGTTAAACCAGCAGTCAAAGTTGAGATTGTTAGAGTTGAAGCAACAACTGTTTTCTTTTTCATTTATACCACTCCTTAAAATTATCCATTAATAATCTATTTATATTTGTAACTTGTTCAAATGAACTTAATCTATATTTATCATTATCCATTCTTGCTGCAAAATATTGAATTGCAGTTATTAATTCATCTTGAATATCTGAACGCATTTCTTTTGGGAAAGAATCAATTGGAAAACATGTAAATATGAAGGTATTATAATCTTCATGAAATAAATCTAATATAATTTGATATCCTTCTGTTCTAACAAATGAATTTCCTAAAGCTAAATCTAAATCATGATTAGCAAAAGTTAACATATTAGTAATAACTTCTCTTAACATTCTAATAATAACAGCATAGTATTGGCTATAATCATTATGAAAAATATAATAAATATATGAAAAAACAAGATTAGCATCTTCATTATAATTATCTTTATCTGTTAAAATAAACTTTTCTTTTAAAGCATTAATTAAAGAATTTGTCACTTTGAAATGTGATAAAACAAGAGATCCAAAGTCTGTCATAATAGCAAATGAAAATCTTTCATTTTTACATAGAATTTCTATAATTTGAAATAATTCATCTGGGACATTTTTATAAAATTTATCTAAATATTGATAAACAAGACGTATAATTTCTCGTATATAATATAAATGGTATTGATATTCTGTATCTAAGTATTTTAAATTTGTACCATTCCATTCATATTTATATAAAATTGTATCTAATAAATATTGAACTGAATCTATAAACTTCTTGTATTTTTTCTTTTCAACTAACATTTCCAAACAAGGAATGAATATTTGATAATATTCATCCATTGTTTGTTGATTAATTCCTTTATGATATTTCATATAATTTAAAATATCACAATAATCCATTGGTTCTAAAAACATATGTTCTTTAGAAATATTTTTGATATATTGTTCATATAAAGAATAATGTAATGTACTTTTATGTTTACATTTCTCTATAATTCTTTTTAAAGCATCTTTTACAATGAAGATTTTTTCTTGTTCATGAAGATCTTCTGAAAATATGTATGTTATTTTTTGATGACAATGAATTTCTACATATATATCAATTTGTCTAAAGTTTTCATCTAACATATAATAATGATTTTTAAAAACTTCATCTTCTACTCTATATCCACTGTGATAACGATATTTCCCTATATATTGAGATTTATGGTTATCTATAAATTCTTGCATAATATCTATATTTAAAGGCATATACCATCCTCCTTATTGACCATGAGCCTTCTTAAAACGTGGTAAGAAATCACTTCTTACATATTGCACAGCAATAGCTCGTATATTGTCTTTAGAATAATCGCCACCTATCATAAGTGATGTATCCATAATTTCTTCTGTTAGAATTGTTAATTCATGTTCTGATAATATTATATTTTCTAAAGCTATTGTTGTTTTAACAATTTCTTTACAATCATCTATAAAAGCTTTTTTATCTATATCTGTTACATGTTCCATTATATCACTTCCTTGTTTTTTCATTATATCATGTATTTGTGTACTTTTTGCGAGAAAAAAATGTTTTTTATATGACTTTTTTAGAATTTATTTTAAAAATTTTATGTCCTCAGTTATATCAATTCCTAATTTTTTTAAATAATTTAAGGCTTCATTATAAGTTTTCAAATCTAGTAGTGCTGAGCTTTCATGAGCATCTGTACCTATAATAACTTTATTTCCTATTTTTTGAACTATTTTAAAGAAAACGTCATTTGGATATTGTCGATGTGTAGAAAAACCTAATAAATTAAATTCTAATGGAATATCTAATTTTTTAGCTTCTAAACATAGTCTTGTCATTTCTTGTGTATAAAATGAATCATATATATCATAATTTGCTAGGTCAGGATGTGCCAAATAACTATATAAGCCTGTTCTTAATCCTTTAATACAGCTATCAACATATTTGGTTAATTGTTGTTGAGTCAAAGATCTTCCAAAATAAATACCTGTTTCATCTTCATCAAAGTGATTTCCTAATATAAGATAATCTAATTTATATTCTTTGACTATCTTTTCTAACCATGGCATATATTTTTCAAAATATTCACATTCTAAACCTATTTTAATAGATATCTTATCTTTATATTTTTCTCTAAGTTGTTTTAAAATATTCACATATCCTTCTAATTTATCTTCTTCCATTCGCATTGATGAATGAAAAGAAGAATCATAATGCCAAGGAGAATGATCACTAAATCCTAATTCTGTATATCCAGATTGAATAGCTGCTAAAATATACTCTTCTTCTGTATCCATTGCATGATAGCATCTTTTTGTATGTGTATGATAATTCTTCATTATTGTCAACTCCTTATTATTGAAATATTATAACACAATCCTTTTGAAATATAATACATATACTCAAAAAGATTTTAAGATTGATTTGAAAGTTTACATATTATTATAAAAAAACACAGAAATAATAAATAGCAATATTGTATAATTACTATATCATCTCTATGTTTAAATTGATTTTATTCATAATCACATGTATATCCACGCATATCTAATTCTAACTTTTCAACTTGCCATTCATCAATAAGACTTCCAAGCTCTTCTTTTAATCTAACAACACCTTTTGTATCTTCAGCTTTAATTAAAGCCATAATTGTAGGTCCTGCACCAGATAAATAAGCCCCTAAAACTTTTTTATCATTTTCTAAAACTTCCATAATTTCTTTAAATCCTTGAATAAGATCTCCACGATATGGTTGATGTAAACGATCTTTAAATCCAAGTTTTAGACCTTCATCATATCCATTAATTAAAGAAGCAACCATTAAAGCAAGATGCGAAACATTTTTAATAGCATCTGATCTTGGCAAAATTTGTGGTAAAACTGAACGAGACTTTTCTGTTGATAGAGTAAATGGTGGAATAAATGCTACAAAACGATAATCATGTTTGACTGGAATGTTTAAAGTTGTTACGTGATCTGTTTCCATAACAGATACAGTTAATCCTCCAAAAATAGCTGGAGCCACATTATCTGGATGCCCCTCAATTTTTGTTGCTAATTCTAAAATTTCCTGTCTATCATTATAACGATCTTGAAATGCATAAGCTCCTACAATACCTGCAACTATACATGTAGAACTACTCCCTAAACCTCTTGTATAAGGGACATCTCCACTACATTCAATACGTAAACCTTTAAAATCTAATCCACAAGCTTTTGCTCCTTCTACAAAGGCTTGATAAGTCATATTTTCTTCATTACAAAATTGTTCTGGACAACCTATAATTTCTAAACCATTTTCAATTAATTCAAATACAAATGTATTATAAAGAGTAACTGCTAACCCCGCAACATCAAATCCTGGTCCTAAGTTTGCACTTGTTGCAGGAACTTTTACTTTTACTTTCATTTTATAACTCCTTAATTTGTTCACCAATAAAATCTATAATAGATTCTTTATCAATGACTTTTGTATGTAAAACTTCTCTTTTATCAATTCCTTGTAATGGTTTTGGTACACTTACATTTGTTTTCTTATTTAATGCTTCAACAGCCTTGTACTCATCTAATTTTTCTCCTGAAATAGCTTGATAAACAGAACCAGGGAATTTATATGGTGAAGCTGTTGATAAAAGAATTGTTTTTGTTTGATCATTTGTTTCTTTTTGATATTGTTTATAAACACCATATCCAATTGCTGTATGTGTATCTAATAAATATCCAGTATCACGATAACATTGACCAACAACTTCTAAAACTTTATCTTCATCAAGATAACCAGCAGTAAAATATCTTTGGACTTTCTTGAATACATCATCATCTACTTCATAAACTCCTGTTTCATTAAGTTGATCCATATATTTTTTAACCAATGAAGCATCTTCACATAAGAAATAGACAAGTCTTTCTAAATTACTTGATACCAAAATATCCATTGCAGGAGCATTTGTTTTATAAAATTCTCTATTTGCATCATATCGACCAGTATTAAAGAAATCAGTTAAAATATTATTTTTATTTGAAGCTACAATAAATCTTTGAATTGGTAATCCCATATTTTTAGCAATATATCCAGCTAAACAGTTTCCAAAATTTCCACTTGGAATAGTGAAATTTACTTCTTCTCCTAATTCTATCTCTTTATTTTTAACTAATGTTAAATATGAATAGAAATAGTAAACAATTTGTGGAATTAATCTTCCTATATTAATTGAGTTTGCTGATGAAAGAAAAACATGATGTTGTTCACATAAGTCTTTAAGTTCTTGAGAATTAAATGCTTTTTTAACTGCTGTTTGAGCATCATCAAAATTTCCTCTAATTCCAATAACATCAACATTATGACCAGTTTGTATAACCATTTGTTGTTTTTGTACTGGTGAAACACCATCAATAGGATAAAAAACTTTTATTGATGTTCCCTCAACATCTTTAAAACCTTCTAATGCTGCTTTTCCAGTATCTCCAGAAGTTGCAGCTAAAATCATAACTTCTCTTTCTTCCCCTTTTTGTTTTAAAGAAAAAGTCATAAAATATGGTAATAATGATAAAGCCATATCTTTAAATGCTGCTGTTGGTCCTTGGAAAAGTTCAGTTATATAAACATCTCCAGCTTTTTCTACTGGAACAACATTTTCAGGAAATAACCCTGTTCCATATGCACTTTTACAAAGTTGACGAATATCTTCTTTAACATCATCTGGTGTAAATGTAGAAATAATTTCAGTTGCTAAATCAATATAATGAAGATCTAACAATTCTTTTAAATCTTTTTTATCAACTTTAAAATCAGGTACTAATAATCCCCCATCACTTCCAATACCTTGTAAAATGGCTTCATAAAAATTTAAAGGTTGTTGATTTCCTCTGGTACTTAAATACATTTTTTCTTTCATCTTTTTTCCCCCAATCAATTATTTTTAATATTGTATACAATTTTATTTTGTAAGTCAATAATATGTGGACATATCGCATATATTTCAAAAAAATATTATTTTTTACACTATCTTCTTTTCATTGTTTGAAAAATATTTATCAAGATAATAAAAAATGAATTTGTCCTTTGACTTGTCTATCACTTTATAATATAATATCACTAAACTTAACATAGGGGGAAATTTTATGAGTAAGATTATCATTCCAACAGATTATAAACCTCACTTAAATCTTATTGAAACAGAAGTTGCTATTAAGATGATTAAAGATACATTTGAAAGAAGACTTGCTGAACAATTACGTTTAACTCGTGTTTCTGCACCATTATTTTTATTAAAAAACACAGGATTAAATGATGACTTAAATGGTGTTGAAAAGCCTGTATCATTTACGTCATTTGAACTCAATCATAATGATGAAATAGAAATTATTCATTCACTTGCAAAGTGGAAAAGAGATGCTTTGCATAGATATGGCTTTGAACAACATACTGGTCTTTATACTGATATGAATGCTATTAGAAAAGATGAAGAACTTGATAATATTCATTCTATGTATGTTGATCAATGGGATTGGGAAATGGTTATTTCTCAAGAAGATAGACATGTTGAATTCTTTAAAGCAATTGTCGCTAAAATATACAATGCTTTATTAGATGTGGAATTTCTAATGATTAGACACTATCCTCAATTAGGTGAATCCATATTACCTGAAGAAATATTTTTCATTACTTCTCAAGAGTTAGAAGATTTATATCCTCAACTTGAACCAAAACAAAGAGAAAGAGAAATTGTCAGAGCTAAAAAAGCTGTATGTATCTTACAAATTGGAGATATATTGAACTCTGGTATAAAACATGATGGTAGAGCACCTGATTATGATGATTGGAAACTTAATGGAGATATTCTTGTTTATAACACTCAACTAGACGATGCTTTAGAAATATCAAGTATGGGAATTCGTGTTGATGAAAAAGCATTAAAGGAACAATTAGAAAAAAGTGATGCAAGCGAACGTTTAGAACTTCCTTTCCATCAGAATATTATTAATCATGTCCTACCTTTAAGTATTGGCGGAGGAATTGGTCAAAGTCGCTTATGTATGTTCTTTTTAAGAAAGGCTCATATTGGTGAAGTTCAAGCTTCATTATGGGATGATGAAACTATAAAATTATGTGCCGAAAAAAAGGTTCATTTATTATAAGATACAGTTCATTACATTTTGAACTGTTTTTCTTTTATCAAAAAATAATATTTATTATAAGAGTTATTGAACTATATTTTAAATAAATGACTGTTTGTTTTTCTTGTTTATAATCTTTAAACTTATGATATAATAAGAAAAACTGGAGGTTTTATTATGAAAGATGGATATATAAGAGTTGCTTCTGCATCGTATGAAGTCAAATTAGGAAATGTTAAAGAAAATGCTAAACAAATTATTGAACAAATCAATATAGCAAAAGAAAAAGATATACAAATACTCGTTTTTCCTGAACTATGTTTAACTGGATACACATTACAAGATATATTTTTTCAAGCACGTGTTCTTAATGAAGCTAAAAAACAACTCATTCATATTAAAGAATATGCAAAGTATTTCAATATGCTTGTTGTTGTGGGATTACCTTTAGAAGTAAAAAATAAATTATATAATTGTGCTGCTATTTTATTTAATGGAGAAATTTTAGGAATTGTTCCAAAAACATATATTCCAAATTATCATGAATTTTATGAAGCAAGACATTTTGCTAGTGTTCCTCAAGAAAATATTGATATTCGATTTGATAATGATGAATATGTCCCATTTGGAAGTCATATAATTTTTGAAGATACTAATCATCCTTATTTAAAAATTGGAGTTGAAATATGTGAAGATGTTTGGGCTCCTTTGCCTCCAAGCACAAATCATTGTTTAAATGGAGCAACACTTATTCTTAATCCTTCAGCAAGTAATGATTTAACTGGAAAATCTGATTATCGTAGAAAACTTATTTCTACTCATAGTGCACAATGTGTTTGTGGATATGTTTATACTAATGCTTGTTTAGGTGAATCTAGTACTGATGTTGTTTTTAGTGGACATCATCTTATTTGTGAAAATGGTGTTGTTTTAAAAGAATCAAAACAATATGATAATGGTATAATTTATGCTGATATAGATATTGAAAAGCTTGCAAGAGAAAGAATGGAAATGACAACTTATCAAAATGAATTTAATGATGATTATTGGAATTATGAATTTGAACTTAAAAACATTGATTTGCAGTTAACCCGTTATTACGATCCTCATCCATTTGTTCCTAGTGATGAAACAAAACGTGCATTAAGATGTAAAGAAGTTTTTGATATTCAAATTCATGGTCTTATTCAAAGATTGAAAGCAGCACATATTCAAAAAGTTGTTATTGGTATATCTGGTGGTTTAGATTCTACACTCGCATTATTAGTAGCAACAATGGCTTATAAAAAAATGGGATATCCTTTAACTGATATCATTGCAGTAACCATGCCTTGCTTTGGAACAACAAGTCGTACTAAAAATAATGCTTTAATGATGATGGAAGAATGTGGAGTTACATCTTTAACTGTTGATATTAGTCAATCTGTTTTACAACATTTTAAAGATATTAATCAAGATTCATCTATTCACGATATAACATATGAAAATTGTCAAGCACGTGAAAGAACTCAAGTTCTAATGGATATAGCTAATAAAGTTGGTGGAATTGTTATTGGAACAGGTGATCTTTCTGAAGTTGCTTTAGGATGGTCAACTTATAATGGAGATCATATGAGTATGTATGGAGTTAATGTTTCTGTACCTAAAACTTTAGTTAGATATCTTGTTGATTATGTTTCTTCATTATATAAAGGAGAGAAACTTGAAACGATTTTACAAGATATTTTAGATACACCAGTTTCTCCAGAACTTATTCCTGCTGATGATGATAAAATCACACAAAAAACAGAAGATATTGTAGGTCCATATGAATTACATGATTTCTTCCTATATCATCATGCTCGTTTTCATTATGAGCCTGCTAAACTTTTTAGAATAGCAACAATTGCTTACCAAGATAAGTATAGTAAAGAAACAATTAAAAAATGGCTAACACTTTTCTATCGTCGTTTCTTTACACAACAATTTAAACGTTCATGTATTCCTGATGGACCAAAAGTTGGAAGTGTCGCTCTTAGTCCTCGTGGTGATTTAAGAATGCCTAGTGATGCTGATGTATCTGCTTGGCTACAAGAATGTGAAAAATTATAAAAAAAGAAATGGAGTTTAATACAATGTCATTAAGTTAAGTGTTTGATGATATGTGAGGAGTTCATGTAAAATGGG
>CAJUOS010000006.1 GCA_910588075.1 uncultured Erysipelotrichaceae bacterium
AGAGAAAAGAAAACTGAAGAATTATTTAAATCCTCCAGTTATATTATAGAGCCTAAAATTGACGTATGAAGTACGTCTTTTTTTATTGGTAAAAAAATGTAAATAAAAATTTTTTTAGTAAAAACGATTGATATTAAATGTTATTAATGTTAATATATAGTTGAAAACGCATACATATTTGTACGTTAAGTAATGAAAGGAGATTTATATGGGAAAACATAGAAAAACAAAAATGATATTATCATTTTTACTAATGTTGAGTTTAATATCAGGTAATGTATTTAATGTCAATGCTGTAAATACTGTTGATACTGAATACGATTTAGTTGAACTAGATAGGGGACAAACAACTTCAGAACAATTAATAACTGATGGAGATTTTGAAAAAGGTGGTTCTGCTTGGACTCAAGGTAGGGATAAAAGTATTGCAAGTGGTGTCAGCTATGGCGAAGGAACACGTTCAGGAATGTTACCAAGTAACAATGGAAATTCTTATATTGGGCAAATTGTGAATGTCAGTCCAAATACTGAATATACACTTAAAACATATATTAAAACAAATGCTGCTGATGCAAAAGTGAATTTATGTATTCGAGGTGGAACAGAATCTCAAATGCAAGCAAATGCTGGAGATGTTTTATTTGATGAAAAATATGGTGGAACAGATTGGACACCTGTTGAAGTCACATTTAATAGTGGAAGTCACTCATTTGTTCTTGTATCATTGGTGAAGTGGGAAGAAAATACTGCAAGTAGTGCTTATAGAAATCCTGCATATATTGATAATGTGAGCTTGAAATTAGCTAATCCAGAATTAATGGTAAATGGTGATTTTGAAAATGGAAATAATTCATGGAGAAAAATTGGAACAGCAGCTATTTCAAATAATATGTGGGAAGGGGAGTATATAGCATATGAAGGTCAATATTATGGAATGTTACCTTCTCAGACAAATAATGCAGCTCTTTATCAAACTTTAGAATTAAAAGCAAATACGACATATAATGTTAAAGCAAAAGTCGCTGTACAAACAGGTGGAGAAGTTATTTTTGCAGTTAAAACACCAGATTTATCAGGACACTATCCTGGTGGAACTATTGAAACAAAAATAGAAGGAACAGGTTTATCATGGGTAGATTTTGAATATGAATTTACTACAAAAACACAAACTTCTGTTGCTGTAGCATTTATTAAGTGGTCAGATACTACAAGTGGTGGTGTTTATAATGGTCAAGTTTATATTGATAATGTTTCATTAAAAGAAGTTTCTAAAGAAGTTGAAGAACCAAAAGATGAAAATTACAATATTATTTGGGCAGATGATTTTAATAATGACAAATTAGATGATTCTAAATGGGATTATGAACTTGGATGTATACGTGGTGTAGAACAACAACATTATACAAACAGTGATGATAATGTTTTTATGAGAGATGGAAAATTGGTTTTAAAAGCAACAGATCGTGCTTTAGAAGATCAATATAAAAATCCAAGAGGAAATAGACGCGTTATATATGATTCTGGAAGTGTAAGAACTCATGGAAAATATGAATTTTTATATGGAAGAATTGAAATGAAGGCAAAATTACCAAGAGGAAAAGGTGTATTCCCTGCATTTTGGACATTAGGTGCAGATTTTGTTTTAGATGGTGATATTGATTCTAAACAAGGATATGGATGGGCTCGTTGTGGAGAAATTGATATTATGGAATTAATTGGCTCTGAAAGTGGAGTACGTAATAGAACTGTTTATCAAACAATTCATACAGATGATGGATTGACTGAGGATAATGGAAAACTTGCTGGACAAGGTTATACAATTAGTGAAGATTTTTATAATGATTATCATATTTTTGGTATTGATTGGTCAGAAAATAAAGTGGAATGGTATGTTGATGATCAAATAGTTTGTACAGCAGATTATAGTGATACAAGTATTGCTAAAAATAGAATTGCACAAAAAGCTTTAAATAGACCACAATATATTCAAATGAACTTAGCAATGGGTGGAAATTGGCCAGGAGATGCAGGTACAAATTTAGCAGGAAGTGAATTTGTAATTGATTACGTTTATTATGCACGTAATAATGAACAACAAGCAGCGGCTGATGCATACTATGCTTCTGCTCCACAATTAAATGGTTTAAAAAATATAACAATGGTAGAAGGAGATACTCCTGATTTACTTAAAGATGTTACAACAATAGATGGTTATTATGTTGATTATTCAGTAGAAAATGGTCCAATGTTTACAAATGTTGGTGGATGTACAAGTGTTGATTTACTTTGTCATGGAAAAGATGATGTTGATAGTTTAGCTGATTTACCAGTTGGTACATACAATCTTCATTATACTGCAATTCCAAATAATGTAGAATATAAGAGTAATAATAGTCCAGATGGTACAAAAGAATATAAGTTTGCTCGTCGTACTATGACATTGACAGTAGAAGAAAGAAATTTCCCAACTGATTATCAATTACAAGGACAAAAAGGACAAGAGTTATCAACTGTTTCATTACCAGAAGGTTGGTCATGGCAAAATGGTCAGGTTATTTTGAATAATGAAGTGGAGAAACATAATGTTATTCATAGTAGTGGTAAAGTAGTAGAAGTTAATGTAAAAGTTATAGATTTTTCTAGATTGAATAATCTTATTGATCAAGCAAAAGAAAAAATATTAAATCAAGCAAATTATGTATCATCAACTATTGATGAGTTGAAAACAGTGTTATCACAAGCAGAAGAAATGTTAAATACTTATCCTGCTCAAAATCAAATAACATCAATGGAAACTCTTCTTCAAGATACAATTGCTCATTTACAATTATTGGCTGATAAGACACAATTAAGAGCTTTATATGATGCTGTTAAAGAATATGATCAAACAAAATATACAGCATCATCATGGGAAGTATTTGAACAGGCTTTAAAAAATGCAAAATCAATTTTAGATGAAGAAGCGGTAACACAAGAAGAAGTTGAAAATATAACTCTTATACTTCAAAATGCTAAAAATGGATTAATGGAAAAGGATGATGAAGTAACAACTCCAGAAAAACCAAAACCAGAGGAACCTGGTACTCCAGAAAATCCAGAAGAACCTAGTGTTCCAGAAAAACCAGGTCAAACTGGAGATGAGGATGAAAAACCTCAACCACCAGTTGTAAAACCAACAGATCCAGATGATGAGATTAATAGTGATGTATTGGGTGAAGAAGTTGATACAACAAATAAACCAACAAAACCAATTGATAAACCAAATCAAACTACAAATATAAAAAATGTAAATGGTGTACAAACTGGGGATGTTACTATGGTAGCACCATATGCTATTTTGGCAGTATGTGCTATTGGAATGTATATGGGAATCAGAAAGAAAGAACAATAAAATTATATTATTATATATATTATATAGGGACAGGAGAAATAGGCTTAAAGCCTATTTTTCTTTTTCTTAAAATAAAAAGAACTTTATAAGTTCTGTTTTATAGTTTTAATCATTTTGATAATTAGAAAGAATTTCATCAACTTGAATACCTAATTGAAAACCTAAGGTAAAATAATCATCAATAGTATTTTGATAATCATCACTAGAATAATCACTTTGAACTTTTAAAATTGAATGATAAATTTTAAAGAATAGTGAGTGGATATCAGTAGGATAGGGGATTTCAGTATAATTTTTAATAGAGTCAATTCTTAATTCGAAGCCAATTGACATTAACATAGTTAATCCTTCAAGATAATCTTCTAATAATTGTTGATGATTAATAGGTTCATCTTTTTCCCAAAATAAATAACATCGAGAATCTTCAGAAATTTGTCCTAAATCATGTAAAAAGGAAAGTATTTTTTGATTTAATCTTTGTATATTTAGGAGTTCATTCTTAGTTGCTTGAAGTTCTTTGTTGATATAAACTTCATAAAGTTTAGAAACATTGTTCATATAAATCACCTCTTTTTTTATTATAGACATTTATATGAATAGAGTTTGAATTTATAGAATGAAAATTTCAAGATGTTCTAATAATATCTTCAAGCCAATGAAAATAAGAATAACTCCACCTGCAATTTCAGCTTTTGATTTATATCGAACTCCAAAAACATGACCAATTTTTACGCCTAACATAGAAATAAGGAAAGTTGTTACTCCAATGATTGTTATAGCATATAAAATATTAACATTTAAAAATGCAAAAGTTACACCAATAGCAAGAGCATCAATAGATGTTGCAATTGCAAGAGGAATCATGGCTTTAAATGAAAAATCAGGGTTACAATTTTCTTCTTCTCCAAAAGCCTCTTTAATCATATTGAGACCAATGAGTGTTAATAAGATAAAAGCAATCCAATGATCAATACTTTCTATTTTATCTTTAAATTGTATTCCTAAAATATATCCAATAAAAGGCATAAAACCTTGAAATATACCAAAATAACTACCACAAATCAAAGCGTGCTTCAATTCTAATTTTCTAGTAGACAAACCTTTACATATACTCACTGCAAAAGCATCCATTGCCAGTCCTACACCAATCAATAAAATTTCTAAAAATCCCATTTTTAACCCTCCTAATAAAAAAAGACATGGCTGTGATACTTCACAGACAAGTCTCATCATTTAAAATCCTGCCAGATAAAAATTATCGAAATGTTGACATGATTACACAAATTGTGCTAATTACTCCCTTATCATAACAGCATTATAACAATCCTATAAATTGATGTCAATTTTCTTTTTCAATATACTCTTGACCAATGATTTCATATCTAAATTGATTACTTGTAAGTTCTTGAATAAGTGTTAAGAAATGAACATCTTTTATATAACAATGGTATGAGACTTGTTCATTGTATTCTTGATTAATACATTTTATGTTATGTTGTTTTAATAAATGTTCAAATTTTCTAATAAAAGTATAATCAATACTAATTTGATAAAGATTAACTAATTCTTTTTCAACAATATCAGCTTTTTTTAAAGTTTCAGCAACACTTTGAGTATAAGCTCTTGTTAAACCTCCAGCACCTAATTTAATACCACCAAAATAACGAGTAACAATAGCAATAATATTTGTTAAACCTTGCATTTTTAAAACATTTAACATAGGCATTCCAGCAGTTTGTGATGGTTCACCATCATCATTAGCTTTCTCATAAGTACCAACAATATATGCAATACAATTATGTGTTGCTTGAGGATCACTGTACTCTTCAATAATATCTTTAACTTGATCAATATGACTACAAGGAATAAGATGACAGACAAATTCCGACTTTTTAATAATAATTGTATGGCTTATTTTATCTTTTATTGAAATCATTTTCATCTTCCTCCTCTTTTTATTATATATATAAATGCCTTTGGTTGTCAAAAGGACATTAATGTTTTATAATGTTAAAAATAAGGGGGATTGTGAAATGAAAAAAATAGCTATATTATCAGATAGTGGATGTCAAATAGAATTAGAAAAGTATGAAAATCAAGATATCTTTATTGTTCCATTGTGTATAACTATGGATAATGAAACATATTTAGATCAAAAAGATATAACAAGTATTGAAGTTTTTGAAAGAATGGAAAAAGAGAATTTGACAGTTAAAACATCACAACCTTCAACAGGAATATTAGTTGAGGTTATCCAAAAAATAAAAGATTTAAAATATGACGAAATTATAGGATTACCAATAGCAACAGGTTTATCATCAACTTTAAATGGAATGAAAGTTGCTGCTGATATGGTAGATATACCAATAACTTTAATTGATACAAAAGGAACAGCGGGAAATCATAAATATTTAACATTGACTGCTGCAAAATTAGCACATGAAGGAAAGTCATCAATAGAAATAGCAGAAATATTAGAACAACTTGTTGAAAATTCTGGAACAATTATAATGGCACCTAATTTAGAACATTTAAAAAAAGGTGGAAGAATTACTCCAGCAGTTGCAATGTTAGCAGGAATGCTAAAGATTGTACCTGTAATGGAATTAAATTATAGTCTTGGTGGAAAAATTGATACTCTAGCAAAAGTAAGAACAATCTCTAAAGCAAGATTAACTCTTGTTAATAGAATGATAGAAAAAGGTGTAAACTTTAAAGATTATAAAGTAACAATAGAGCATGTTTTATGTGAAGAATCAGCATCTATTTTAAAAGATTTAGTAATAGAGAAGATTGGAAATATAGAATTAGAATTAAGAGAACTTCCAGCTGTTGTAGGAGTACATATGGGAGTTGGGGGTATAGGAATACAATATATTCGTAAATATGCAGGATAATGGAGTCCTGCTTTTTTATTTTTATTATGAAAAGGATATGATATAATAAAAGTTAAAGGGAGGATATCTTATGAGAAAGTTAAAATTGATTTTCATGGTTATAATAATGGTGTTTAGTATGTTTTCTTTGCTTTCTTATAATGAAGTTTATGCTAAAACATTAAAAATACAATCTTTTTCAATGAACTGTGGCTCAACTGTTAAAAAGGGGAGAACAATAAAATTAAAAGTTAAAGCCAAAGATGGGAGTGGAACAAAGAAATATAAATTTAGATATCAATATAATCATAAATTATATACAATAAAAAATTATTCAAAATCTAATAGTGTGTCTTTTCAACCAAAAAAGACAGGAATATATCAATTTTATGCTTATGTAAAAGATAAAAAGAAAACAGTTTTAAAAAAGAAAACAATTAAAGTTGTTAATCCATACACTGTTTCATTATCCATAAAAGGGAAATATGTAGATAACAATATAAAATTATCTGCCCAAACAACAGGAGGATCTGGTACAAAATTATTCAAATTTGCATATAAGTATAATGGAAAGACATTTATCATTAAGAATTATTCAAAAACAAAAACAGTAAATTTTAAACCAAAGAAAGCAGGAACATATCAATTTTATGTTACAAGTAAAGATAGTCGTAAAAATATTAAAACAACGAGTCAAAAAGTAAAAGTGATTATTAAACCTTTATTATTATCTTTAAAAGTTAATAATAAAAATATTGTTATTCATGATACAATTCAGTTAAAAGCCTCAACAAGTGGAGGAGTTGGAGAGAAAAAATATAAATATTCATATCAATTGAATGGTAAAACATATTTGTTGGATGATTATTCATCTAAATCTTCATTATCTATGAAGCTTCATCAAAATGGAGAATATGTATTTTATGTTAAAGTTAAAGATAGCAGAGGAAGCATAAAACAATCTACTATTAAAGTTAAGGTGTATACACCAACATTAAAATTAGATAAATTAAAAGCAGACTTTTCATCATCATTAACTTTAAAAAAAGTTAAGTTATCAACAACTTCTCATGGAAATATTGGAACATTATTAACACGTTTCTCATATAAAAAGGATGGAAAAGTACATATTATTAAACATTTTTCAAAAAGTAAGACTTGTATATTTAAACCTAAGGAATATGGTAATTATATATTTTATGCTGAAATTAAAGATAATCGTAATCAGATTATTAAGAAAAGTTATGCAATTGATTATACTCCATTACGTTTAAATAGTGGGTTATCTTCTGCAACAGTGGGAACTACAAAGAAAATAATTAAAGATATGGCAAAAGATACAAAATTATCTTATTCTTCTAGTAATCAATCTGTTTGTAAAGTTGACAGTGATTATGGATTTATAATGCCTATTTCACAAGGAAAAGCAAAAATAACAATAACAGCTATATGTCATAAAGAAAAGGTAAAAAAATCATTTTATGTTCAAGTTAAAGATAATCCAAAAGTTCTTGTTGGATGTGATATTTCTAAGTATCAAGGGAAAATATCTGGGGAAAAATTAAAAGCAACAGGTATGGATTATGTTATTTTACGAGCAGGACATGGATTAGAATTAGATAGTCGATTTGTTGAAAATGTTAAACAATGTCAAAATAATCAACTAAAATATGGTGTCTATTGGTATTCCGAAGCTTTAAATACAAAAGAAGCTATTGGAGATGCAAATAGACTATATAGTCAATTAAAAAAAGCAGGTATAAAACCAGGATCAAAAAATTTTACTTTCCCTATTTATTATGATTTAGAAGATAGTCAACAAAGAAAGCTTAAATCATTAAAAATAGAGAACATAACAAGAGCCTTTGTTACAAGATTAAATCAATTAGGAATATCTACAAAACATATAAGCATTTATGCTAATAAGAATTGGTATGAAAATTATTTAGATAGAAAATATTATTATCAAACTTTTGGGAATCGTTTATGGTATGCTCGCTATAATAAACCAGGAAGTTGTCCTACGTTTTATTGGGATTGTGTTCAAAAAACTATTCATGGAAAGATGTGGCAAGTAGGAAGTGCTTTCAAAAATGTACCTGGAGTATCAAGTCGATACTTAGATATGGATTATTACTATCAATAAAAGGAGGTGAAGTTATGGCTTTATTTGATGATATTACAAAAAAAGCAGCAAAATTTACAGAAGATGCTATTGATAAAACACAAGAATTTGCTGGAAATGCAAAAATTAAATTAAAAATTAAGAATATTGAAAGTGATAGAGATGATGTTTATAAAGAATTAGGTCAATATTATTTTAAATTAATTGAAGATGAAAATTCAATTGATGAAGAAATTGCAGAGATGAGAAGTCGAATTTCTGATTATGATGCTAAAATAGAAGAATTAAAAAAACAATTAGAGGCAGAATAACGAATATAACAATTAAGGTAAAAAATACTTTAATTGTTATATTTTTAATTTTCATAATTTTCATATGTTGACTTTCGCGAATTGCTTTCATATAATATAAATTGGTAGACATTGTATTAACTAAAAAAGTGGGAGGAAGTTATGAAAAGATTATTGAGCGCATTGCTATTAATTGCATTAGTAACATCAACAATAACAGGAGTGAATGCAAAAGAAATTAAGAGTATAAATAGTGCCACAGCTACAAGTGATAAAATTTATACAACACCTAAAGAAGCGGGTGCTTATTTACGTCAATGTATGGTTAATCGCCAAGAAACTGTAATTATTAAATATAATGGAGATACTACTGATGTTTTAAAAAGAATATTTAAAGAAGCAATAAGACATACAGGAGTTCCTAAAGAAGGAGATTATTTGATTTGGAATCATATATCATGGGGAGCAACAGGTGAATATGTAAATGGAGTGCGTACTTATACTTTTAAGATAAAATATAGAACAACAAAAGCACAAGAAGCTGTTGTAGATTCAAAAGTTAAAAGTGTTTTAAGTTCAATGAATTTAAAAGGAAAAAGTGATTATGTAAAAGTAAGAACTATTTATCATTATATTTGTAATCATGTTACTTTTGATGATACAGTAGATGCAACAAGTGATATTAAAAAATCAACATATGGGGCTTTAATTAATCAAAAAGCTGTATGTCAAGGATTTGCATCGTTATTTTATAGATTGGCTTTAGAAGCTGGTGTTGATTGTCGTTTTATTAAAGGTGATGCTACAAAGGTTGCAACAACTTATGAGCATGGATGGAATATTGTTAAGTTAGGAGATAAATATTATAACTTAGATGTAACATGGGATTCATTTAATATTCCATATAGTTTTCAATATTATTTAAAAGGAAGTAATAATTTTAAAGATCATGTTGTTAGAGTCAATTCATCATATTTAGAACATTTACCAGCTGAATATAAATCTTATAATATCAGTACAACTGATTATAAATATACTGATAGTGATTTAATTATTAATGGAAATTGTGGAAGTAATATTAAATGGTCATTTAATAATGGAACAAAAACATTGAGATTAAGTGGTAAAGGTAGTATGCCAAACTTTATTACAACACAATCAAATTTAAAATTAGCACCATGGAAAAATTTAAAGGCTGAAAAATTAATTATTGATAGTGGAATAACAAATATTGGAGATAATGCTTTTTTTGGATTTAAAAATTTAAAGAGTATATCAATACCATCAACTGTAAAAACTATTGGAAAACAAGCATTTTATAATTGTGATAACTTAAAAACAGTAACAATTCCTTCAAGTGTAACAACAATAGGAAATATTGCTTTTGGATATAAATATCAAAGTAGTACAAGTAATCAAAAAATAGTAGGATTTACAATTAATGGATATGCAGATACAGCAGCAGATAGTTATGCAAGAAAATACAGTTTTAAAATGGTTAAAAAGTATAACATGGCTAAAGCTATTGTAACAGTTAATAGTGCAACTTATACAGGAAGTGCATTAAAACCAACTGTTAAAGTAAAATATGGTAATACAACATTAGTAAAAGATGTAAATTATACAGTTTCATATATGAATAATGTTAAAGCTGGAAAAGGAACTGTCAAAATCACAGGAAAAGGAAACTATACAGGAAGTATTACAAAAACATTTACAATAGCTAAAAGAGGAGTATCAAAACTCACATATTCAAAAATTAGTAATAAAGCCTATACAGGAAAACAAATTAAACCAAGTATAACAGTGAAATATAATGGAAGAACTTTAACTAAAGGAATAAGTTATACAGTAAGTTATGGAAAGAATAAGTCAACAGGAAAGGCTACAATCAAGATTACTGGAAAAGGGAACTATACAGGAAGTATCACAAAAACATTCTATATCGTACCAAAGAAAGTAACAATCAGTAGTGCAAAGAGTAGTGCAAAGAAGAAACTCACAGTTAAATATAAAAAAGTCACAGGAGCAAGTGGATATCAGATAGCGTATCAAAAGAGTGGGAGTAAGAAGTGGACATACACAACAGTGTCAAGCAAGAGTGCATCAAAGACACTAACAAAACTTACAAGCAAAAAGAATTATAAAGTCAAAGTAAGAGCTTATAAGACAGTAAGTGGAAAGAAATACTATGGAACATATAGTGCTACAAAGACTGTGAAAGTAAAATAAAATGAAAAAAATGATAAGAACAGATTCGATTTGAGTCTGTTTTTATTTTATATAAAGGAAAAATATCGTATTTATTAAAATAATTATTCTAACACCTAAAAAAAGGTGTTAGAATAAAAGAGTAGAAAACATTGATTTTGTATATTGTTTATAATGAATATACAAGGAGATGATTTTATGAGAAAAGATTATAATACTGTTGTAGATATTTCATTGGTGGAGGAAAAACATTATTTATTGAATTTATGTTTAACAAAGAGAATTCAATATTCTTTGTATCAATGTTTTTCAATAAAGCAAATTAATAAGATTATTAATCAATCTCAAATAAATAATACACTTTATAAACAAGCATTAATTATGCTATATCAATCTAAAGATTTTGAAGCTTTAGAAAAACAACTTATTTTCATGAATAAATATTTTGATAATCAAGATTATAAAGATTTAAAGAAAGATTTATTTCAAAAAATTAGTCAAAAAAATATAACAATACAAGAATATTGTGTTTTAAGGCATTTAATATCTTTTGAAAAAATTTCTTTTGAGTACTTTATAGAAAAATTACATTTCAATTATGGTGTAAGTCATTTAGAATGTGCCAAGATATGTTTAATTGAAAATCATTCACATCTTGCATATAAATATTTAAAACAATTAAATCATTGTCAAGATCAAAATATTTTACAATTATTAGATATAAAAGATTATTTATTATTAAAAAATGATTATCAAGAAAAGAAAAATAAATATATTTTATTATCAGCACATTAAGGAGGATATTATGGGAGAAAAAATGTATTATATTTTAAAAATAATTCAAGAAAATGAAAATTCTGCAATAAGTGCAAAAGAGATTTTAAAAAGATTAGAAAATTATAATATATATATTGATATAAAAACTGTATATTCATGTATTAAACAGATAAATAAGTTCTTTTATTTTTGGATAGAAAAAGAAATGATTATATCTATACATAGTGTTGGTTATAAAATAGAAAATGAATTTTTTTTAGATGGAGAATTACAATTTTTAATAGATAATATTTCATTTCATGAAGATTTAAAATATGAAGATAAAGTTAAATTAAAACATAAACTTTCTCATTTATCTTCTTATCAACAAAGAGCACGTTTAGTTCAATATCAACCTCAGGATAAACAACAAACATTTTCTTTTATTTTAAATATATCCACAATCATAAAAGCAATTGAAAGAAAAGCTGTCATTTCTTTTCAATATATTAATTATGAAGTAGTACATAATCATTTAATAGAGGTTCCATCTCAAAATGGTAATGATGGAAAACAATATATTATTTCTCCATATCAAATTGTTCCACATAATAATCATTATTATTTAATTGGCTATAATCAAAAATATAAAAATGAATTATCTATATATCGTATTGATCGAATGAGACAAATTATGACAATTCAAGAGTCATTTATAGAGATGAGAGAACAATTTGATATGAGTAAAGAAATTGATAAAATGATAAATATGTATAGTACACAAGTTAAAGATACATTACAAATAGAGTGTCATCAAAAAATTTTAAGAGAAATAGTTTCTCATTTTGGTATGGATATGGAAGTGAAGAAACTTCATCAAAACAAATATTTACTAACAATCTCAGATGTTTCTATATCAGAAGGTTTAATAGGATGGATTTTTATGTTACAAGATCAAATAAAAGTTATATCCCCAATTTCATTAAGAGAGAAGATTCAAAGAAAAATAGAGAATATGGCAAGTCTTTATTAAGTTGTGTTATAATACTATGGGGTGATATCTATGCAGAAAATTATGATTGTAGAAGATGATGAAGTTATTTCATCAATATTAAAAAAGCATCTGAGTAAATGGAACTATGAAATTTATGTTGCTGAAAATTTTGAAAATATTTTAGATGATTTTATCCAACAACAACCTATACTTGTATTGTTAGATATATCATTACCTTTTTATAATGGATATCATTGGTGTCAAGAAATTAGAAAAATTTCAGAAGTCCCAGTTATTTTTATATCTTCTATGAATGAAAATATGAATATTGTTATGGCAATGAATATGGGAGCAGATGATTTTATATCTAAACCATTTGACTTAAATGTTATTACTGCAAAAATTCAAGCATTATTAAGAAGAACATATTCATTTACAAAACAGTATCAACTTCTTACATATAAAGATTTGACTCTTAATTTATTAAATGCAACTATATCATATCAAGATATAGTGATAGATTTAACAAAAAATGAATTAAAAATTTTACAATTATTATTTGAAAAAGCAGAAACTTTTGTTTCAAGGGAAGAAATGATGATGGAACTCTGGCAAACAGAACAATTTGTAGATGATAATACTTTAAGTGTTAATGTCAATAGATTAAGAAAAAAATTAGAAATTTTTACAATATCATCACTTATTCAAACAAAGAAAGGGATAGGGTATCAATTATATTATGAAGAATCTATATAATTATTTAAAATATAGACAATCACTTTATATTTTATCAATTCTATTTATAGGTTTATTTAATCTTATTTTATATTTATATGATATATTGAGTGAAGCTATTCAATATGCAACATTATTATGTATAGTTATACTGATGACTTACTTTATTATAGATTACTATCATTTTTATAAAAAGAGACAACAACTTCATTATATTCTTTCTCTTAAAGAACCATGTATATCAGACTTACCATTATCACATAATCAGATAGATCAACTTTATCATGATTTATTATATAAAATAGATGCAATTCATCATCAATTAGAAAGTAAAAATGAACAAAATTATCATCAAATGATTGATTATTTTACATTATGGGTACATCAAATTAAAACACCAATTTCAGCATTACACTTATTGATTCAATCAAAAGATATTTCAAATAATGATTTATTAATACAAGTTTTAAGAATAGAACAATATGTAGAAATGGTTCTTCATTATATAAAAATTGATCATATGTCAACAGATTTAAAGTTAAAACACTATTCATTAGAAGATATTATTAATGGTGTTATTAAAAAACAAGCAACATTTTTTATTTATCAAAAAATTCAACTCAACTTAGAACCAATATCTTTAAAAATTTTAACTGATGAGAAGTGGATTACATTTGTTATTGAACAAATTATATCTAATGCTTTGAAATACACAAAACAAGGAAGTATTCATATTTATGTGAAAAATGAAACTTTGTACATTCAAGATACAGGAATAGGTATTCAAGCAGAGGATTTACCAAGAATATTTGAAAGAGGTTTTACAGGATGTAATGGAAGATTAGATAAAAAGGCTAGTGGTTTAGGCTTATATTTATGTCATGAAATTATTTCTAATTTAGGTTATAGGATTCATATAGAATCACAACTAGGGAAAGGAACATGTGTATCTATTAATTTTCATATTGATGAATTACAAGTTGAATAAACTTACATCAATGTAAGAAATGTATGTGAAATTGTAAGATAAATCAATGGTAACAATAACTCTTTTTGCGTAAACTAGAGATATACAAAGGAGGAAAGGTTATGGCATTATTAGAAGTTAAAAATTTAAAAAAGATATATTCAACACGTTTTTCAAATCAACAGGTTCAAGCATTATCAAATGTTTCCTTTACTGTCGAAGAAGGGGAATATGTAGCTATAATGGGTGAATCAGGAAGTGGAAAAACAACTTTACTTAATATTCTAGCATCATTAGATAAACCTACAAGTGGTGAGGTTCTTTTAAATGGAAGAGATATTACACATATTAAAGAAAGAGAAATTGCAGAGTTTAGAAGAAAAAATTTAGGTTTTGTTTTTCAAGATTTTAATTTATTAGATACTTTTTCAATTAAAGATAATATTTTCTTACCACTTGTTTTATCAAAAGAAGTTTATCCTGTCATGAATCAAAAATTAAAAGTTCTTGCACCTAAATTAGGGATTCAAGATTTATTAGAAAAGTATCCTTATGAAATATCAGGTGGACAAAAACAAAGAGTTGCAGTAGCAAGAGCATTGATTACACATCCACAAATAGTTTTAGCAGATGAACCAACAGGAGCTTTAGATTCAAAATCAACAGATCAATTATTAGAAATTTTTGATAGTATTAATGAAGAAGGACAAACCATTTTAATGGTTACACATAGTACAAAAGCAGCAAGTTATGCAAAAAGAGTTCTTTTTATTAGAGATGGAGAAGTTTTTCATCAAATTTATAAAGGAAATCAAACGAATCAACAAATGTATCAAAGTATTTCTGATACATTGACACTACTTGCAGCAGGAGGGAAGTAATATGAAACTTTTCTTCTATCCAAGATTAGCATTAAGAAATATTAGAAAAAATGCTAAAATTTATATACCCTATTTATTAACAAGTACATTTACAGTTGCTATGTTATATATTATTCATAGTTTATCAGTTAATGGTGGCTATGAGTCTTTAAAACTAGGAAAAAGAATATTACCAGTTATTATGCAATTAGGTACATGGGTTGTTATGATATTTGCAATTATTTTCTTATTTTATATCAATAGTTTTATAATTAAGCGTAGAAAAAAAGAGATTGCTTTGTATAATATTTTAGGTATGGAAAAGAAGCATATTATGTATATGATGTTTCATGAAACATTAATAACATCATTGTTTTCATTAATTGTTGGTATTTTATTTGGAATTATTTTTAGTAAGTTATTATTTTTAGTATTAATACATTTAGCTCATATTTCTACACCATTTCAATTTGTTATTCCTATTGAAAGTGTGTTATTAACAGGTAGCATTTTTATTCCTATATATTTTGTTTCTTATTTATTTAATGTTATTCAAATTCAATTATCAAATCCAATAGGATTATTAAGAAGTGGACAAACAGGTGAAAAAGAACCTAAAGTAAAATGGATATTAACATTAATAGGTTTAGGAACTTTAGGAAGTGGTTATTATATTGCACAAACAATTGAAAATCCAACAGAGGCAATGCTTTTATTCTTTGTTGCTGTTGTTTTAGTAATTATAGGAACATATTGTTTATTTACAGCAGGTTCAATAACTTTATTGAAAATTTTAAAGAAAAATAGAAAGTTTTATTATAAGACAAGACATTTTACTTCTGTTTCACAAATGATTTATCGCATGAAGCAAAATGCAGTAGGACTAGCAAGTATCTGTATCTTGTGTACATGTATACTTGTTATGTTATCATCAACAGTATGTTTGTATATAAGTGTACAAGATAGTTCAAATATGATGGTCAATGAACAATTAAGGTTGGTTTTAAGTTCTTCTGATGACAATAATGTGAATAGTCAAGAAATAAATCAAATTTATGATAAATGTATAAAACAGTTTCAATTAAATGGTATAGAAGTACAAACAGTTATTAAAAAGAAATGTTATCTAGCATCAGGAAACTATTCTCATCAAAAGTTTTCTGTGGGTGGATACAATCAGAAAGAACATACAAGTATAACAGCAATGAGTTTAGATGAATTTAATCAAGCATTTCATAAAAACTTAACATTAAAAGAAAATGAAATTTTAGCTGCATGTAATTTTGAAACATTAAAAGATTCTTTAACAATTAATGACAAAGTATTTAATATTAAAGCGATTATAGATGAACCTTATTTTCTAGGACAAAAGTATTCAGATATTGATAGGGATATGACAGTTGTTTTTAATAATGATAAAATATTAAATGAGTCATTATTTAATACTGATTATTTTACAAAATCATGTATGTATATTTCAATTGATTTTAAGGATATTAAAGATAGTGTAAAAGCCTTAGATATTGTTGAAAATCATATACCAGATGATGTTGATATGTACTCTCAATCACAATATGAATTACAAGAAGAATACTTAGAAGTTTTTGGTAGTTTGTTTTTTCTAGGTATATTTTTAGGAGTTATGTTTTTAATGGCAGCTATTCTTATTATGTATTATAAACAATTATCTGAAGGATATGAAGATCAAAAAAGATATGAAATTATGCAAAATGTAGGAATGAGTCGTAGAGAGGTTAAACAATCTATTCGTTCACAGGTTCTTATTTTCTTCTTTTTACCACTTGTTGTTGCTACTATTCATATGGCATTTGCATTTAAAATGATTGTTAAAATGTTTAGTTTCTTAGTGCTTTCAGATTTATCTTTATTTATTTGGTGTACAGTTATTTCTAGTATGATACTAGCAATTATATATAGTATTGTTTACTATTTAACTGCTAAAGTTTATTATAGAATTGTAAGAGTTGAATAGTATGAACTTGGAGCTTTTTTCTCCAAGTTTTTTTGTTTATATATACTACAAAGAGTAAGATGAATATAATAGATAATTAAAAAACCTTTGCAATTCAATTCAGCAAAGGTTTATCGTTTTTTAAAGTAATCCCATTTCAATCATCTTTAAACCAATATCAACAGAGTTATAAGCAGCACCTTTCATAAGTTGATCTGCAACAATCCATAAGCTTAAAGCATAATCATTATCTAAATCTTTTCTCACACGACCAACATGAACCAATTCATCACCAATAAATAAATTAGCCATTGGATAAATTTGATTTTCTATATCATCATATAATTCAACACCATGAGAATTTGATAATAATTCAAAAACTTTATCCATATCAATTGGTTTTTTTGTTTCAATATAGACAGATTCACTATGCCCTCTTAAAACAGGAACACGAACACATGTTGCATTCACTTTAATATCTTTATCAAAGATTTTCTTTGTTTCATTCACCATTTTCATTTCCTCTTTTGTAAAATGATTATCTAAATCAAATTTATCAACTTGAGGTATACAGTTAAAAGCAATAGGGAAATGCTTTTTATCAGAAGCACAAGGCAATGTTTTAGCCACAGGTTCTTTTCCATCTAATACTTCTTGGGACTGTCTATAAAGTTCTTCCATACCAGCAACTCCTGCTCCAGAAACTGCTTGATATGTAGAAACAATAATTCTTTCAATATCAAAATACTCATTTAAACGATTTAAAGCACTTACCATTTGAATTGTTGTACAATTAGGATTAGCAATAATACCTTTATGGTTTCTTAAAGCCTCACCATTCACTTCTGGTACAACTAAAGGAACTTCTGGATCCATTCTAAAATGGGAAGTATTATCAATATTAATACATCCAGCTTTTACTGCAAAAGGCATATATTTTTCTGAAATACTTCCTCCAGCACTCCAAAAAGCAACGTCTACATTTTCAAAAGAATTTTCAGTTAATTCTTCAACGACAAATTCATGACCTTCAAATTCTACAACTTTTCCAGCACTTCTTGCAGAAGCTAATAATTTTAAACTTTCAAAAGGAAAGTTAAATTGGAAAATACATCTCAACATTTCACGTCCTACTGCACCAGTAGCACCAACAATAGCAACTTTATATTTCTTCATTTTTATATCCTCCCTTATCCTAAAAATGCTTCATGTAATAAAACTTGTGCTTTTTTCACATCATCTCTATCAATATAACAAGAAATATTAATTTCACTACATGATGTCATTTCAACATTAATATCATTACTCATTAAAGTATTGTATACTTTTTGGAACATTCCTTTATTGTTTTTAATACCAACACCAATAACAGCAACTTTTCCAATATTACCTCGTACAATTGTTTTTTGAGGTTTTAATGTTTCCTTTAACTCATTAATGACTTCTACAACACTAGGTACATCTTTATCATTAATAATTAAAGATATATCCATTTTTCCTCCACCAACTAATGCTTGATTAAAGACATTCACATTTACATTAGCATCTGAAATTTTTGCAAAGAGTTGTCCAGCCCCATTGACTTTTGCATCAACGCCTACAAGTGTAATTCGGGCTTCGTTTTGAGAACCAGTAATTCCAGAAATAATTAATTGATCTAAATGGTCTTTCATGATTTTATCATCTCCTAACACATATGTTCCTTTTTGATTATCAAATGAACTTCTTGCATGAATTACAATATCATGCTTAGCTGCTAATTGTACACATCTATGATTAAGTACCTTAGCACCATTTTTAGAAAGTTCTAACATTTCTGCATAACTTATATAATCTAATTTTACAGCATCAGGCACAATACGTGGATCAGCTGTATAAATTCCATTCACATCACTATATATCTCTACTTCATTCGCATCAATAGCAACTCCAATAGCCACAGCAGATAAATCACTACCACCACGACCTAATGTTGTAATTTTACCATTTTGTGAATATCCTTGAAAACCAGGACATATAATGATATCAGATTTCTTTAATTTTTCTAATATATGAGCACCTTCAACCGTTGTAATTGTAGCATTCATATGTCTTGCATCAGTCATAATTCCTAACTCTCTATTTGTAACTGTTTCAACAGAATAACCCATTTTGGATAATTCGCTCTTACAAACAAGCGTTGAAATTATTTCTCCCATACTTGTTAAACGATCAATTTCTTCATCAGTTAACATATCTGTATCAACAATTGAAAGAAGTGTATCCGTTGCATAAGGATCGTCATATCTTCCCATAGCACTTACAACTGCAACAACTTTATTACCCTTTTCTAATTCACGGATAATATTTTTATACATATGTTCACGTGTTTGTTCACTACGTGTTGAGGTACCACCAAATTTTTGAACAATAATATTCATTTTATTAACCCCTTACTTTAAATAAATGATATGTTTTATCTTGTAATTGTCTTTGTAAATCCTCAAGTTCAATATGATTTGTAATATAAATATGATCTTTATTTTGTGAGAAATAAGTTTCATAATCTAAATCATCTAAAGGATGATGACATCTTACATAATACTTAGAATAAGTGATAGGATAAACATTATGACAACAAACATAATCATGAGACCATATATCTTGCTTATGAGTTTTCATAATATCACTTACAACAGCACTAGCAGTTACATAACGACCTGCTCCCTTACCATAAAAGATTACATTTTCTAAATAATTACAAGTAACCTCTACTACATTATATGCTTGATTAACATTTGCGACTATATCTTTTATACTAATTAAAGTAGGAGAAACGTCCATTCCAATACCATTTTCTAATTTCTTAGCTTGAGCAATAAGTTTAATACGATAACCTAACTTTTTAGCATAGTCCATATCCTTTTTGGTAACATCTCTTATACCAGTTGTTTGAATTTTATCAAAATCAAAAAAACGTTCAAAAGCATTCATGGCTAGAATTTGGATTTTGTGTGCAGCATCTATTCCATCTAAATCTAAACTTGCATCTGCTTCAACATAACCCAAACCATCAGCAATCGTAAGAGCTTCATTAAAATCCAAATTATCAGTTTCCATAAGTGTTAAAATAAAATTCGTTGTTCCATTGAGAATACCTTCAATTTTTTCAATTTCATTAGCAACTAAATCTTCTTTAGCAGGAACAACAATAGGGATTCCTCCACCAACTGCAGCTTCATAATAAATTTTAACATTGTTTTTCTGAGCAGTTTCAAAAATTTCTTGACCATAATGAGCAATTAATGCTTTATTTGCTGTAACAACATGTTTACCTTTATTCAATGCTTCTAAAATAATATTTTTAGCAATTGTTGTACCACCAATTAACTCAACAACAACATCTACTTCATCATCATTAATAATATCATGATAATCTTGTGTATAAATAATACCCTTAGGTAATGTTACATCATCTAAAGAACATCCATATTTAATAATAACATCAGTATTGAATTGTCTTTCTAATCTTTCTTTTTGTTCTGTAAGGATTTCTACGACCCCAAACCCAACAGTTCCAAGACCAATAATTCCAATATTCATATATTTCCCCCTTAAAAAAATAAAAACCTCATAAGTTTGAGGCTTTCTTCTTTATAGTTGTTATAAAATAAGACAGTCTCTTCCTAACATTTTCGCATCCTCAATCATAGATATGGAAATGTTAATGGTTTTTATCATGAGATTGTCCTCCTTTTATTATTTTAGAAATAATATCATCTTTATAAATATTTGTCAATTTCTTTATCATTATTTTTTGTAAAAATACAAAAGATAGGTAAATCTTTTAGAAATATATAAATAATTGGCAAATATTTACAACTTTACCACTATTCATAAAATTAAAAATTATTTATTTAATATATAGAATGTTTGTTATAATTTTAGAAAAGATATAAATATAGAATAACCAATAAATAATGATTAGGTTTTTTAAAGATTTATCTATGGGTTCTTTAATTAAAAAGTTTTGCCTTTTAATAAATCATCTTATATAATAAAGTTAGTTTAAGGGGAGATTATATGTTTAGTGATATTGAGGTATTAAGTAAGTTAGGAAAAGTGAAGTATAAAATTATGAAAACTGATCCATTGCGATTTTTTGCAAGATCATTTATGGCGGGAGCTTATTTGGGGGCAGCTGCAATTTTATCTTACACTTTGGGAGCACTTTTACAAGATCATGGAGTGATAGCTAAAATTGCTGTGGCAGCAACATTTGGAATTGGATTGGTTGCTATTGTTTATTTAGGTGCAGAACTATTTACAGGTAATTGCTTTGTAACTATTATGCCTGTATTAAAAGGGGAATTAAAAATTAAGGATATTATTCCAATGTGGATTGCTTGTTATTTAGGTAATTTTGTAGGTATTGCTGTTATATGTTTTTTGTTTATAAAAAGTGGAGCACAGTCTACAATGCTTAAGCCTTATTTAGAAACACTTATGACAGCTAAATTGCAATTTGATGTTTTTGATTTATTGATTAAAGGTATACTTTGTAATTTTATTGTATGTATAGCTGCTTATTCTGGTATTAAGATTAAAGACGAAACTGCAAGATTAATTGTTATTATGGTTTTTGTTATGGCATTTGTTTTACCTGGATTTGAACACTGTATTGCGAATATGGGTATTTTTACAATGGGTGTTACACAATTAGGCTCAACAATTGATTGGTCTATGTTACCATTACATATGTTTATTTCTACAATAGGTAATATTATTGGTGGAAGTCTTTTATTAGCAATTCCTATTTATATTGAATTTAGAGAACCTAAATTAGTTAATAAAAAATCAGAATATAAAAATTAATAAGGAAAAATATGGAAACTACCAGATAAATTTGGTCGTTTCTTTTTTTATTTTGAGAAATAAAAATATTGTTATTTCAAATAAAAATAAGAGATTTTGTATCAAAAAATATGAAAATTATGCTATTTTTATAATTTTTATTGTATATATTTTATAAAAATCACAAATAACTATGTGAATATATTGACAAGATAACTAAAATAGGAATATCATTATAATGAGTGATGATGTTTGCAAGGTATAAATTACAACAAGTCCTCAAGATAAACAGAGGGAACAGTCAAACCACTACGATTGATAATTTATTCCCTAATGAGTAGAACAATAAATTGGTGAAAGGAGAAAAAAATGAAAAAACAAAATAAAGTCATATCTTTAATAGTCAGTGCTTTTCTTTTGTTGGCAGGATTTGGAGAAATAATTTCTGTTAATGCTGAAGATGTTGATGAAAATCATTCTTGTACATTTGAAAATCTAACAATTACAACAAATGATGGAAGTGCATTGACTTATGGAACAGCTGTTGGAGATTATGATGTTTATTCCAATGGTAAAGTTCTTTATATTAATACTAACAAAGCTGTTACAGTTACAGGTACAACAACAACAGCAACTCTTGCTATTGCAAAAGGGACAAAAGCTGATGTTACTTTTAACAATGTAAGTATTACAAATACTGCTGCTGCTCCTGTTGATGTGATTGCCAATAATGTTAGTGATCCAACAACATTGCATTTAACATTAGCTGATGGGAGTGCTAATACATTAAATGCGGGAACTGGAGCTCATGCAGGTATTCATGTAGCTTATGGAGCTAAGTTAATTATTGATGATTCAGTGAAAAATTGGGCTGAAGTTGAAGGTGGAAGAATTGTTGATGAATATGATGACAAAGGTGTCCAAAAACCAGCGTGGTTAATGGATAGTAAGAATCCAGGAACATTAACTGTTAGAGGTGGATATTTTAGTGCTGGAATTGGTGGTCAAGCATCAGCAAGTAGTACATCTGCAGGACAAAATAGTGGTGCTATTGTTATTAATGGTGGTAATATTATAGCTTCAGCACCTTATGCAAACCAAAATTGGAGCGGTGGTTCTGGAATTGGTGGAAGTTCATATGGTGGAGCTGGTTGTCATCTTGATGGTGGAGGTATCATCATTAATGGTGGAAATATTGATGCAACTGCTAGTTATCATGGATCAGGAATTGGTGGTGGCTGGCATGCTGGTGATATTCCAGGAGTAGGTAATAAATCAACTGCAACAGGTGATATTACAATTAATGGCGGATATGTTAAAGCAACAGGAAAAGATCATGGTAATGCTTTTGGTGGCGCATGTGGACAAAAAGATAATGTTGGGCATGGAGCTACAGGAGCTTCTCATAAAATTACAATTACAGGTGGTACCTTATTACCACAAGCAACTTCATCTGGTTGGTATGGAGTTGGTGCTCAAAAAGCAAATGTCATTGTAACAGGTGGTTCGTTTTATCCAACAAATACTGCTAATAGTAGTGCAAATGGTGGTGCAGGAATTACTGGTGCTTCAGTAGTTAGTGCTGATGGTACAAATCTTACAATGGTTAAAATTGCAATTGGAGCAATGGAAGATGTTGAAGTTGGCGATAAAATTTATGATTTTACAGTTACAGTTGATGGTAAACCATTATCTGATACAGAAGGTAATTTTATTAATTATGGTTTAGCTAATAGAGTAGCTGCTGATCAAACACTTTATTTCTGGTTACCAACTTCTGCAACAGGAAAAAGTGTAAGTATTTCAAACGTTACATTAATGAAATCTGATGGAAGACTTATAAAGGCTGAATATCCATTCTCTTTACCTTCAGTAGGAACAGGAGATACAACAAAAAGATGGGTAACATTTGATGTTGATACAGATAAGTTTTCAAATGAACTTAAAGGATTGTTATCTAAAACATATGATGGTCTTGGATGGAATCCAAAAGTTTTAGCTGGAGAAATTGTGAGTCAAAATATTGTTCTTCCAGAACCAGCAGATGCAAAAATTGATAAAGAAGATCAATTAAATTTCTCATCAGTTCGTATTAAAGATTGGTTTGGTAATGCGACATCAGATTCAAGTACAACAGGAGAAATTAGTACTACTGGTACATATACAATTACAGTTAACTATGATGAGTTTAAAAGTGATCCCAAATTTAGTCAATCTTTCTGGGGACATCAAACAACATTAAAGTCAGTTATTTCCCCTGCTAATAGTCAAATCACAAATTTAAAAACAAATTCAACATGGCAAGATGAAACTCATAGTAAATTTGCAACAATAACATTAACTGCTGATGTATTACCAGCAAAGGGAGAAGCAAAAACATGTGCAGCACCAGATGGAACTGTACAATTCTATATTAATGGAGTTAAAGTAGGGAAACCAGTTAAGGTTACAGAAGTTACAAAACCAGAAGAAGATAGTGAAGACTATGCTTATTCTACTGCAACTTTGACAATTGACTTTATCAAAGATTCATTAAAGTACCCTATTCCAGAACTTGCAGATGGAACATTCCAAGTTGAAGCACAGTATTTAGGTGGAACAAATTATAATTTAGCAGAAAAACGTGCAACAGTTACAGAAGAAACATCACCAGAGGAATTTCCATTTATTACTCCTCCAACACCAGTTATTGATCCTGATGATGGAGAAGATGAGGATAAACCAATTATTATTCCTGACAGTTTTGAACTTGAAGGTGATGAGGATAAACCAATTTTACATGGTTATGCTAAAGATTCAATGAATGTTTCTGTTGTTCCTAATAAAACAATGAACACAGAAGAATTTAAAGAAATGTTTGGAAATCGTTATGGATTTGTTAATAAAGCTGGGGCAGCTTTAGAAACAGAAATTTCTGAATTTGAAGTTCAAAATAGTGATAAAGAAGTTGTTACTGAAGTTGATCTTTCAAAAGTTGCAACTTATACTATTATAGCAACTGTTACTGATAAACAAGGTAATAAGACAACCATTAAACTTGCTTATAATTTAATTCGTTTAAATGTTGACGTTGATGGTGATGGAGAACCAGATATTAACATTGATACAGATGGCGATGGAAAACCAGATATCAATATTGATACAGATGGTGATAATAAACCAGATATCAACATTGATACAGATAAAGATGGTGAACCAGATGTTAATATTGTAGATAAAGATGGTGATGGAGAACCAGATAAAAATATTGATCCAGATAGTGATGTAAAACCAGATGTCAATATTGATACAGACGGTGATGGAAAGCCAGATATTAATGTTGATACAGATGGTGATGGAAAGCCAGATATTAATATTATAGATAAAGATGGCGATGGAAAGCCAGATAAGGATATTGATCCAAGTAAAGATAAAGAACCAAATGTGAACATTGATACAGATGGCGATGGAGAACCAGATGTGAATGTTGATACAGATGGTGATGGAAAACCAGATGTGAATATTGATACAGATGGTGATGGAAAGCCAGACATTAATGTAGATACAGATGGTGATGGTAAACCAGATGTCAATATTGTAGATAAAGATGGAGACGGAAAGCCAGATAAAAATATTGATCCAGATAGTGATGTAAAACCAGATATTAATGTAGATACAGATGGTGATGGTAAACCAGATGTGAATATTGATACAGATGGTGATGGCAAACCAGATGTCAATATTGTAGATAAAGATGGTGATGGAAAGCCAGATAAAGATATTGATCCAGACAGTGATGTGAAGCCAGATATTAATGTGGATACAGATAATGATGGCAAACCAGATGTGAATATCGATACAGATGGCGATGGCAAACCAGATGTCAATATTGTAGATAAAGATGGCGATGGAAAGCCAGATAAAGATATTGGTCCAGATAGTGATGTGAAGCCAGATATTAATGTGGATACAGACAAAGATGGATTACCAGATGTAAATATCGATACAGATGGTGATGGCAAACCAGATGTCAATATTGTAGATAAAGATGGCGATGGAAAGCCAGATAAAGATATTGATCCAGATAGTGGTGTGAAACCAGACATTAATGTTGATACAGATGGTGATGATAAGCCAGATGTGAATATTGATACAGATGGCGATGGAAAACCAGATGTCAATATTGTAGATAAAGATGGCGATGGAAAGCCAGATAAAGATATTGATCCAGATAGTGGTGTGAAGCCAGATATTAATGTGGATACAACAGGTGATGGCAAACCGAATATCAATATCGATACAGATGGCGATGGAAAACCAGATATCAATATTGTAGATAAAGATGGAGACGGAAAGCCAGATAAAGATATTGATCCAGATAGTGATGTGAAACCAGATGTGAATATTGATACAGATGGTGATAATAAGCCAGATGTCAATATTGATACAACAGGTGATGGAAAACCAAATCTTAATGTAGATACAGATGGTGATGGTGAACCAGATATTAATATCGATACAGATGGTGATGGCAAACCAGATTTGAACATAGATGAAGATGGTGATGGAAAACCAGATAAAAATATTGATAGAGATGGTGATGGAAAGGTCGATATAGAAGTTCAAGGAGATGACTTCAAAGATAATCACTTGCAAAAAGTCAAAACAAGTGATGAAGCATTAGTTAATGAAATGACAACATTAGCAGTAACATCTTTATTAGTAGCTATTCTAGCATTGGTTTATAAAAGAAAAGAAGATTAATAGTTAATATTAAAAAAATAAGCTATTTATTTTAGGTGGGAGTATGATATACTTCCACTTTTTTATAAAGAGAGAAATATGTTTTTTTAATTGCTTGTTTTTCTTGAAAAGTATCAGAAATAAGAGTAAACTATTATGGAAATAATGATAGGTGAGGAGGGATATTTTTGGATAAAATTATTCATGATATTGTTGCGGTGGATTTGGAATGTTCTCAACATGTTGAAGAAGCAAAAAAGAAAAAACAAGATGTTCAAGCAAATATGAATGAAAAGAAGAAAGAAATATATGATTCTTTTGTTAAGGAATATCAAGTTAAGATTGATGCCCATAAAAAGGAATTAGAAGCACAAATCCAAGAAACAAAAGTTAGAAATGAACAAGAATATAAAGATTCACTTCATCAGCTCTCAAGTCTTTACGAAGAAAACAAAGATGAATGGATTAATACAATTGTTAGTCATTGTAAAGAAATTTAAAGAAGAGGTGATCTTATGAGTTCTTTTTCATCAAATGCTATTCTTGCAAAAGCAAGATCTATGTATTCACATAGATTAACTGAACAAAATTATGAAGAATTATTGAAAAGAAGAAGTATAAACGATTTGGTTTCCTATCTTAAAAGCGATACAGCTTATCATCATATTCTTTCAGAATTAAAAGAAACGAATATTCATCGTGGGCAGTTAGAGGCTTTATTAAATAAAGAGATTTTTTTAAGATTAGATAGGCTTATGCGTTATGCTTCTAAAAAAGAGCTAGAATTTTATCGACTTGCTGTAACAGAATTAGAAATTCAATTAATATTGACAAAAGCAAGATTAATTGTTTCTGATATGTATACTGGTTATGAAATAGAAATACCAGAATACTTAAATAAATATGCAAGCTTCCAGCTTTATGGATTATTAGGCGTTAATGATTATGATGGTTTAATTCAACTTATGAAAGGAACAAAGTATTATCATACTTTAGTTAAATATAAACCAGAAGATGATCAACCATTAAATTCTAATATGTTAGAATTAGATTTTAAACATATTTATTATCAAGAGTATACTGATACTGTTAAACGATTATTTAAGGGGAAAAAGGGTAAAGATTTATTAACAATGATTAATACATCTATTGAATTACAAAATATTACAAAGATTTATCGTTTAAAGAAATATTTTAATGCGACACCAGAACAAATTAGAGAAACATTATTTTTGGAACATACACGTATTCCAAAATCAATGATGAATGAAATGATTGAAGCTAAAGATGCTTCAGAGTTTTTAAAGAAACTTGCTCAATCACCGTATAAATTATATATAGATGATAATGAGTTTGTTTATATTGAATATTATACAGAAAAGATTAAGTATAATTTAGCCAAACGTTTTATGCGTTTTTCAACAGATAGTGCATTAGTATTTATGACATATAAAATTGTATATCAAATTGAAATTGATAATCTTAAACATATTATAGAAGGTTTAAGATATGGAGAAAGTCCAAATCAAATAGAAGCAATGCTTATATATTAGAACATTCAATATGATTATTTTAAAATGTTATCTATAATGCGAAAATTGTCATACTATTAAAAAATAGACAATCATTTTTAATGAATAAAGTGTTGAAAGATTAACAGAATAAAGAAAGGAGAAATATATGGCAATAGCGAAATTGAAGTTACTTGAAATTGAGTTTCCTCAAGAAAAGTATGATGCAGTTTTAATGAAACTTGCAAAACTTGATGATTTTCATCCTGAATATGCTTCTCAAATTGCTGATTCTGTTCATGGATTATCAGTATTAAATAGAGAAAATCCTTATGCTGATTTAATTACTCGTATGGAAGAAACTAAGGATAAATATCAGGTGAATTTACAATGTCAAGATATTGATGATACTAGAATGAATATTATTCAAGCTGATACATTTTTTTGTAATGTATTAGAACAAGCTTCACAATTCGAAAAAGTCAAAAAAGATTTACAAGAAATGCTTACAGAAAATGAGGCAGCAATCACTCAATTAGAACATATGATTGATTCTGATTTAGATTTTGATAAGTTAGTTGCTTGTAAATATTTAAAGGTAAGGGTAGGTCGTTTACCAACTATTCATTTAGATAAACTTCAATATTATGGAGCTCAGGAGTTTTTATTTAAAGTATTCCATAAGGGTGTAAAAGACACATATTGTGGATATATTACAACAAAATTAAAAGCACCAGAAATCGATAATATTTTCTCTTCATTATATTTTGAAAGAACTTATATTCCTGAGTTCGTTCATGGTACTGCTGAAGAAGCATTACAAGTATTAAAAGAGGAAGATGAAACAGCAAAAAAATATGTTGTTACTCTTGATGAAAGAATAAATAAATTATTTGCTGAAAATATAGATGAATTAAATCGTATCTATTCTATTTCTAAGAAATTGAATGAAACATATGATGCTCAAAAATATGTTGTTGTTTTTGGACAAAATTCAGCAGTATATGGTTTTGCTGAAGAAAAAGCATCACAAAAAATAAAACAAGATTTTGAAACATTAGAAGGTGTTCATGTAGAAGTGAAATCAGCAACTGATGATTCACGTTTAACACCACCTACAAAATTAAAAAATAATTGGTTCTCAAAACCATTTCGTATGTTTGTAGAAATGTATGGAATGCCATCTTATACAGACTTTGATCCAACTAATTTTGTGGCTATTAGTTATACAATTTTATTTGGTATGATGTTTGGAGATGTAGGTCAAGGTATATTGTTATCCATTGTAGGATATATTGCATATAAATTTAAAGGTATGAAACTTGGAGAAGTTGGTATGCGAATTGGTATATCAAGTGCTTTATTTGGGATTTTCTTTGGATCTGTTTTTGGTAGTGAAGAAATTTTAACACCATTTTTTATACCAATGGAGAAAACAAGTACAATGCCATTATTAATAGCTGCTATTGGTATAGGGGTTACACTTATCGTAGTATCTATGGTTATGAATATTATTTTGAATGCGAAAAAGAAGCATATTGCTGAAATGTGTTTTTCTCAAAATGGTATTGCAGGATTGGTTTTTTATGTTTCTGTTTTACTTTTAGTAGTTAATATGATGATAGAAGGCATTCAAATTCCTTTTATTGGAAGTTTGGCTTATATTGTTATATGTATTGTTGTTCCAGTGTTATTTATGTTCTTAAAGGAACCTATTGAAAGAAAAATGGAAAATGAATCTTTATTCCCTAATGGATTTGGAGGATTCTTTACTGAATCATTCTTTGAATTATTTGATATTATGTTAACATTTATTGCTAATACGATGTCATTCTTACGTGTTGGAGGTTTCGTATTATCTCATGCAGGTATGATGTTAGTTGTTTATACATTAGCTGAAATGGTTAATGGAGGAGAGATTAGTTTATCTATTCCATGTTTATTGGTTTTGGTTTTTGGAAATATTTTCGTTATGGTACTTGAAGGAATGATTGTTGGTATTCAAGTTCTACGTTTAGAGTTTTATGAAATGTTTTCACGTTATTATGAAGGAAAAGGAAAACCTTTCCTATCTATTAAAGAAAGATAAAGATATATTAGGAGGAAATTTATTATGACTATTTTAACATTTATTTTACCATTAGTTGCTGTTGTTTTATTATCATTACCATTAGTAAGAATGTTTACTTCTAAAGTAAGTAAAGAAAGTGCTAAATGGCGTTTATTAACTCATGTTGGAGGATTCTTTGGAGCTGTTGCTTTAACATTATGTTTATCAATGAGTTCAGCATTCGCTGCTGAAGGTTCAGCTATTGTAGGAACATTAGCTCAAGGTTTAGGATTTATTGCTGCTGCTTTAGCAACTGGATGTTCTGCTTTAGGTGCAGGTATTGCCGTAGCTGCTGCTGCTCCTGCTGCAATTGGTGCATTCTCTGAAAATGATAATAACTTTGGTAAAGCATTAATCTTCGTTGCCTTAGGTGAAGGTGTTGCTATTTATGGGTTATTAATTTCTATCTTGATTATTAACAATTTAGGTTAATTCATAAAAAGAAAGGTCTGATTATATGAAATTTTTCTTAATCAGCGATAATATAGACACATTGATGGGATTAAGACTTGTTGGAATTGAAGGAAAGGTTGTTCATACAAGGAAGCATTTTCTTGAAACACTTCAAGAAAAAATGAAAGATGAATCAATTGCTATTATTTTAGTAACAACAAAGTTAATTGAAATGTGTCCAGATATTATATCTGAGATAAAATTAAAACAACAAAAACCTTTAATTACTGAGATACCTGATCGTCATGGAAATTCTAAAATTGGTGAGACTATTGATGGTTATGTATCAGAAGCAATTGGAGTGAAGTTATAGGAGAATATGATTATGCAAAATATTGATCAAGTATTTCTCTATATGAAAGATGAAATTGAAAGAGAAGCAAGTAATGAGGAAAAGGCTATTTTAGATGAAGTGAAAGCTTTGGAAGAAGATATTTATGAGTCTATGAAAGCAGAAGCTCAAAAAGATGCTGATTTAAAGATGAAACAAGAGATTGAAGAAATGACTTCTAATGCTTCTACTGAGATTTCTGAAAGTCATATTGAAAGAACAAAAAAACTAATTGAAAAAAGAGATGGATATGTTAAGACTATTTTTAATGAAGCATTTGAAAAATTAGTAGCTTTTACAAATAGTGATGATTATGTGTCTTTTATGTTTGCAAAAGTGAAAAAAATTGCTAATAACTTTAATGAAGATTCTGTAATGTATATTGCAGAAAAAGATTTAAAAATGAAAGATGAATTGATTAAAGTTTTTGGTAAAAATATTAAAGTTGAAGTGAGTAGTGAAATTATAATAGGTGGCTTTATTGTTGAGAATAGAGATTTACATCTTATTGTAGATGAAACATTAGACTTTGCTTTAAATAATCAAAAAGAATGGTTTAATAAAAATTCTGGATTAATTATAAAATAAAAACAAGGGGGATTAAAGAATGACTGAAAATGTAATTTATTCAATCAATGGTCCCGTTGTTACAGTAAAAGATACTGATGCCTTTTCAATGTTAGAAATGGTATATGTTGGAAATGCAAGATTGATTGGAGAAGTTATTTCAATTAAAAAAGAATTTACAACAATCCAAGTCTATGAAACGACAACAGGATTAAAACCAGGTGAACCTGTTTATCCAACAGGACAACCTATTTCTGTAACTCTTGGACCTGGTATTTTAAGAAATATCTTTGATGGGATTGAAAGACCCCTAGAAGAAATCGCAAAGGAATCTGGTTCATTTATTCCAACAGGTAGTCATGTTGACCCACTTGATAAGGAAAAACTGTGGGATGTAACTATGGTTGCTAAAGTGGGTGATCAAGTTGTAGGTGGAGATGTTTATGCAACTATTCCGGAGACTGATTTGATTGTTCACAAATGTATGGTATCGCCATATACAAAAGGAAAAGTTATTGATGTTGCACCATCGGGTCAATATAAAATTGATGATGTTATTATGAAGATTGAAACTGAAAATGGACAAATTGTTGATTGTACATTAACACAAAAATGGCCAATCAAACAACCAAGACCAGTATCAAAACGTTTACCAATTTCAATGCCACTTGTTACTGGACAACGTGTCATAGATACATTATTTCCAATAGCTAAAGGTGGAACTGCAGCTATTCCAGGAGGATTTGGAACTGGAAAGACAATGACACAACATCAGTTAGCAAAATGGTGTGATGCAGATATTATTGTTTATGTTGGTTGTGGAGAACGTGGTAATGAAATGACACAAGTTCTTGAAGAATTTAGAGAATTGATTGACCCTAAATCAAACAAACCTTTAACTGATAGAACTGTATTGATTGCTAATACATCAAATATGCCAGTAGCAGCTCGTGAAGCTTCGATATATACTGGAGTAACATTAGCAGAGTATTATAGAGACATGGGATATCATGTTGCTATTATGGCTGATTCAACTTCACGTTGGGCTGAAGCATTACGTGAAATTTCTGGACGTTTGGAAGAAATGCCAGCTGAAGAAGGATTCCCTGCATATTTACCATCACGTTTATCACAATTCTATGAACGTGCTGGATATATGGATAATTTGAATGGAACAAAAGGTTCAGTAACAATTATTGGTGCAGTATCTCCACAAGGTTCTGATTTTTCTGAGCCTGTAACTCAAAATACAAAACGTTTTGTGCGTACATTCTGGGCATTAGATAAAGCATTAGCTTATGCACGTCATTATTTTGCAATTAACTGGAATCAAAGCTATAGTGAGTATGTTCCTGATTTAGCAAGATGGTTTAATAAGAATGTAGATTCTAAATTTTTAAGAGATCGTCAAGAATTATCTAGTATTCTTGCTGAAGAAACTAAATTAATGGAAATTGTTAAATTAATGGGATCAGATGTTTTACCAGATGATCAAAAATTAATTATTGAAATAGCAAAGGTTGTTCGTGTTGGTTATTTACAACAAAATGCTTTCCATCCTGATGATACTTATGTACCATTAGAAAAACAATTAAAAATGATGGAAGTTATCTTATATTTATATAAACGTGGTAAAGAAGTTATTAATACTGGTAAACCAATTCGTTTAATTTTGGAAACAGGTATTTTTGATAAAGTGATTAAAATGAAATATGATGTTCCAAATAAAAACTTAGAATTATTTGACGAATATTATAAGGATATTGATGCAGCAGTTGCATCTATTGACTAAAGGAGGAGTATGTTATGAGTCTTCAATATATAGGGTTGAATGAAATTAACGGTCCATTAGTTGTATTAGATCATGTAAAAGATGCATCATATGACGAAATGGTTGAATTACAATGTAAAGATGGTTCTACTCGTTTAGGACGTATAGTTCAAATAGAAGGAGAGAGAGTAGTTGTTCAAGTCTTTGAAGGAACAAATTCATTATCTCTATCTAATACAAAAACAAGATTATTGGGGCATCCAATGGAATTACCTGTATCTAAAGAAATTTTAGGGCGTGTTTTTTCAGGAGCTGGAAAACCTATTGATGGGTTAGGAGATATCTATGCTGAAAAATCTATGGATATTAATGGACAACCATTGAATCCAGTTGCACGTGTATATCCAAGAAATTATATTAATACAGGAATTTCTTCTATTGATTGTTTAACAACACTTATTCGTGGACAAAAGTTACCTATTTTTTCAGGGTCTGGGTTACCACATAATCAATTAGCAGTACAAATTGTTAAACAAGCAAAAGTTGCTGACGATGAAGGAAAAGGTTTTGGAGTTGTCTTTGCAGCAATGGGGGTAACAAATGACGTTGCTGATTATTTTAGACGTTCATTTGAAGAAGCTGGAGTTATGCAAAGGGTTGTTATGTTCCTTAACTTATCAAATGATCCAATTATTGAACGTATTTTAACACCAAGATGTGCTTTAACAGCAGCTGAATATTTAGCATTTGAACATAATATGCATATATTGGTTATTTATACTGATGTTACATCATATTGTGAAGCATTACGTGAATTCTCATCAAGTAAAGGAGAGATTCCAGGACGTAAAGGATATCCAGGATATTTATATTCTGATTTAGCTTCTTTGTATGAAAGAGCTGGGATTGCTAAATCTGCACAAGGTTCAGTTACACAAATTCCAATCCTTACAATGCCTAACAATGATATAACACATCCTGTTCCGGATTTAACAGGATATATTACAGAAGGACAAATTACACTTGATTCTGAATTAAATGCAATGGGGATTTATCCTCCAGTTAGTGTTCTGCCATCATTATCTCGTTTAATGAAAGATGGTATTGGTGAAGGATATACAAGGGCAGATCATTCAGCTGTTTCTAACCAATTATTTGCAGCTTATGCCCATGTTCAAGATGTAAAAGCATTAACATCTGTTATTGGTGAAGATGAATTATCTGTTATTGATAAAAAATATATGGAATTTGGACGTTTGTTTGAAAAACACTTTGTTAATCAAGGATTCAATACAAATAGATCTATTGAAGAAACTCTTGATTTAGGATGGACATTATTATCTGTTCTTCCAAAGAGTGAATTAGACCGTATTGATAATGCTGTATTAGAACAATTCTATAATCATGAAAAAGCTGTAACTCAATTTGGTCTTTTAGAAGATGATACAATTAGAGAGTTACAACAGGCAGTAAATAATGGCTAATCAAGTTTTTCCTACAAAAGGAAATCTTATGGCAACCAAAAAGTCATTAGAACTTGCATATTTAGGTTATGACTTGATGGATAAAAAAAGAAATGTTCTAATTAAAGAAATGATGAGTCTACTAGATGATGTTAAAGAAATAAGAAATGAAATTACTGATTCTTATGAAAAAGCATATTATGCACTTCAAGAAGCCAATATGTCTTTAGGTATTATTAGTGATATTGTCGAAGCTGTTCCTATTGATACAGGAATTAGTGTTACTTATCGTAGTGTCATGGGAGTAGAAATTCCTAAAGTTATGTATAAAAAAACACCTCTTCGCTTAGGATATGGATTTGAGCGTGCTAATTCTAAAGTGGATTATGCATATAGATGTTTCTATCATGTTAAAGAATTAACAGTAAAATTAGCAGAAATAGAAAATGCAGTATATCGTTTAGCCAATGCTATTCGTAAAACACAAAAAAGAGCAAATGCTCTTCAGAATATCTCTATTCCTGAGTTTGAAGCAACTGTTAAATTTATTAGCGAGGCTCTAGATGAAAAGGAAAGAGAAGAATTTTCAAGACAAAAAGTCATCAAAGCTCAAAAAGATAAACAAGACATGTTAAAAAAGCAATAAGATATTTGAAATCTTATTGCTTTTTTTAAGAAATTCTTAATCATTTTTTAATGAATACTTAGAAAATTTATAGATAGTTTTATTATATAATCATAATATGGAGATGATTATATGAAAAAGAAAATATTAATGATGAGTATATTGTTATTAAATTGTTTAATTATGTGGTTTCCATGGTTTAAAACAATGGATGGAAATAGAAATATACATGGATTAATTATGTTAAAGAATCCCATTGCCTTGACTTGTTTGATATTATGCTTTATTGGAATATGGATAAAACATCAATATAGTGAAATTTTTGAAACTATTGGTTGGATAGGAATGATGACAATGCAAATCTATGAATTTTTAACATGGCATATTAGAATATCAGGAGGAAGTATTGATTTTCAATTGAGTTGTCAATTAACATATTCTTATTTTTATTTAGCAGTTTTTATTTCTATGATTTCATATATTATATACAAGTTTATTTTAGGTAGATTAAAATTTGAACAAGAATATATAGTTTATGTATAGAACTCTAAAATATTTGAGTATTTTAGAATTCAAGTTCAATTTGATATATTTTTCCCCATAAATAGATTTGGTAGAAATAAGCCATAAGTTGAGGACCCATCATAAGTTGACCAAACCATGGAGATTGGAAACTCTTTCCTTCACTTTCAACAAATTCAATCAGTTTATCTTTATCAAAAAATGAATAAAGAATATTAGAAGAATCAGATAATGATTCTTTTAATTTATGAGAGATAATTTGCGTATAAATTGGTGAATGAGTTTTAGGATAAGGATTCTTTTTTCTATGAGCTATATCTTCTGGTAAAAATTCTTCAAAAGCTTTTCGTAAAATTCCTTTCTCTTCATCACCATAAAACATATATTCAACAGGCATATTATAAAGATATTGTAATATCTTTGTAGATGCAAATGGAACTCTGACTTCGATAGATGAACGCATCGTTTGACTATCTGCTCGTGTCAGTAATGTTTGCATAAACCATTCTGTATTTAAATAAATCAATTGTTTTTTCTTATCTTTAGTATGAATTTCATCTAATGATTGACGATATCTTTGTATAATATAATCTTTTAAATTCAAACTTTTAACTTTTTCATTAAATAAATCCATTTTTAAATCTAAATCTCTCATCCATGGAAAATAAGGTTGACTATATAATTCAGCTTTATAAAACCAAGGGTAACCTCCAAATATTTCATCAGCACATTCTCCTGATAAACAAACTTTATGATTTTGAGATATTTTTTTAGAAAATAATAAGAAACTAGAATCAACATCTGCCATACCAGGCATATCTCGTGCTATTAAAGAAGTCTTTAAAGAATTAACTAACTCTTCTTGTGATAAAATAATTTTATGATGATCAGTTTGATAACGTTCAACCATTTCATTGATATATTCATCATCCATTGTTGTTTGATAATCATAAGATTGAAAATATTTTTCTTGATCTTCATAAGTGATACTATAAGTTGATAAATCTTGAATATATTGACTTGCTATAGCAGTAATAATACTTGAATCTAATCCACCAGATAACATTGTTGACAATGGAACATCACTTAATAACTGCTTTTGAACACTATCAATAACTAAATGTCTTACTTTTTGTATAGTTTGAGCTAAGTTATCAGTATGTGTTTTATCCTTTAGCATCCAATAACGACAAATATGAGGTTTATCATTAAAATACATATAGTGTCCTGGTCTTAAAGAATATATATTTTTATAAATAGTATGACCTGGTGTTAAACTTGGTCCAAGCCCTAAGAGTTCTTTCACACCATTTTTATCAACAACAGCCTTACCAATATAGCTAAGTAAACATTTCATTTCACTTGCAGCAATAATTGTATGGTTTATTATAGTATAATAGAGTGGTTTAACACCTAAAGGATCTCTAGCAAGAAATAATTTTTCACCATCATCAATAGCAAAAGCAAAAATACCTTCTAAATAATCAAGACATTTTTCTTTCCAAGCAATATAACTAGCTAATAAAACTTCAGTATCGCTTGTTGTAGAAAAAGTAAATCCTAATTCAAGTAATTTGTTTTTAAGTGCTATCATATTATAAATTTCACCATTATACGTAATATGATATGTCTTTCCTTGATAAGTATAGCTCAAAGGTTGATTACCAGTTTTTAAATCAATAATAGAAAGTCTACGATGTGCCATTATACAATGTTTATTCCATAAAAAATCTTCATTATCAGGACCACGATATTTTAATAAAGAGGTCATTTTTTTGATTTTATCATCATTTTTTGATAATTCTTCTAAATAATTTCCAACAACAACTATTCCACACATATATTTCACCCTTTAAATCCTATGAGAAATTTTATAAAAATATGATAGAAAAGTAAGAAAAAATAAGTATAAAGTTGAGACGCATACATATCTGTTTCATGTTATGATGTGTGTGGGTGATAAAGATGGAATGTCCAAGATGTCATAACCGAGATAATCGTTATCTATATGAATATTTAGGAGAATATTATTGTCGAAAATGTATTATGTTTTCCAGAGTAAAAACGAAAGATTTTCATCTTACAAAGAGAATAAAGTATCCTTATCAAAATGTATCTTATTCTCTTGATTTTGAACTTTCTTCAAAACAATTAGAAATTTCACATCAGTTATTAAAGAATTATAAAGAAAAGAAAAATTCTTTTGTTTGGGCTGTATGTGGGAGTGGTAAAACGGAAATTGTGTTTGAGGTTATTCAATATGCTTTAAATCAAGGAGAACGTGTATGTTTTTGTATACCAAGAAAGGAATTGGTTAAAGAGTTATATCAAAGGATACAATCATGTTTTCAAAACATAGAAATAGGTTTATTATATGGTGGATATGAAAAAAGGAAAGATGCTCAGTTTATCATATGTACAATGCACCAATTATATAAATTTGAAAATGATATTGGGTTTGATTTGATGATTTCTGATGAAGTTGATGCTTTCCCATTTTATGGAAATGATATTTTAGAAAAGATATTTTCGCAATGTTGCTTAGGAACATTTATTAAATTAAGTGCTACCTTTACCCAAGAAGATATTCAAGGTGGAGAATTATTGGTGATGAATAAGAGATACCATAATATTGATTTACCAATACCAAAGAAAGTCATATGTCCTTATTGGTTACAAAAGTGGTTCCTTCTTCTTATATTATTACAAAAGAGAAAGAGATGGATTGTATATGTTCCAACAATTCATTTAGTGAAAGAAATTGTTGGTTTTTTAAATCTGTTTATAAAGAATGTGCAAGGAGTTTCCTCTCAATCGTTAAATAGTCAAATATATCTTCAGCATTTGAGAGAATCTTCTCAATATGTTCTTGTATCAACCACTTTATTAGAAAGAGGAATAACAATAGAAAATGTTCATGTGATTGTTTTCAATGGTGAACATCAGATATTTGATGAAAGAACACTTATTCAAATAGCAGGTAGAGTTGGTAGGAAGCCTCAATACCCTTCAGGGGATATTTATTTTTTAACATCATCTCAAACAAAGGCTATTAGACAATGTATCAAAACAATCAAAAGACTCAATCAAATGAATGTTTAATATGCTTTGAACCATTATTAAAAGAAATATCCTTTGTCCATATCATTAAATCATTACCTGTTTGTTCTCATTGTTTAAAACAATTTAAAATTCTTAATATTCATATTTTATTCCATCATTATCCTTTGCAAATACTCTATTTATACAACACATTTTTTCAATCATTATTATATCAATACAAAGGTCTATATGATTATGCTTTAAAAGATACATTTCTATGTTTATTTTCTGATGAACTGATAAAAAAATATTCAGATTATGTGATAGTAGTAGCCCCAAGTTCTCAAGAAGATAATCTTGTAAGAGGCTTTGCTCCTATGGAAATGATAGCAAAGACAATTCATCAAAATGTATTTACAGGATTATATAAAAAAGAAAAGTATAAACAAAGTGATTTAAGGTATCAAGATAGAAAGAAAATGAAAGAAAAGATAGGGATAAAAAATGGTAAACAGTTAAAGGGTAAGAAAATATTAATTTTAGATGATGTAATTACATCAGGAAACACACTTTTGACTTGTTTATCTTTAGTGTTATTGCAAAAACCTCAATGCGTAGAATTACTTGTTCTTTCAACAAAGAAAGATATAGAAGTTTTATCATTTGATGAAGGAGAAAAATAAAATTTCTCCTTCTTTATAAAAGAAAATTATACATTTTTCTACATATTAATTGAAATATAGATATTTTCAAATGAAGTGAATATATAAATATATGATAAAAATAAAAGTATCGACAAGATGTGAGGGATTCTTTAATAAATATTACATATAATGGAATTGACCATGAAGTAAAGGAGTGTTACAAATGCAAGGAAAAGTAAAATGGTTTAATGCTGAAAAAGGGTTTGGATTCATTGATAGAGGAGAAGGTAAAGATATTTTTGTACATTACAGTCAAATTGTCCAAGATGGATATAAATCTTTGAATGAAGGTGAATTGGTAGAGTTTGAACTTTATCAAAGTGACAGAGGTTTACAAGCAAAACATGTTGTCAAGATTTAGAAACAAGGGAGACTTGTTTCTTTTCTTTTTAGTGGATATTATAAAATTTGTTTAATAAATGGAGTCTATTTCTCATAAAAAGCTAAAATAAGAGTTGTTTATCCTCTTTGTTTTATAAAAATAGTATGATATAATGTATAAAGTTTTAGTATGCATGAAAGGAGAATTATTCATGGCAAGTAGAAAACAACAAATTAGAAAACAATTAAAAAAGAAAGAAGCAAAAGAAATAGAAGAATTAGGACTTAATACTGATATAGAAGTTGTTGATTTAAATGATGACTTAGGTGAAGATATTGAAGTTGAAACATTTGAAGATAGTACAAGTTTATCAGTTAAACCATTGGAATTTAATACAACACCACAAAAGACAAAAAAAGGTTTCTTTGGTTCTATTAAAAGTGCTTTTTCACAAGATAATAAGATATTAAAAAAATTAGAAAAACAAGCTCAAGAAGTTTTAGATTTAGAAACAAAATATCAAAGTATGAGTGATGAAGAATTAGCACATCAAACAGATCTATTAAGAGAAAAATTATCTCAAGGAAGTACATTGGATGATATTTTAGTTGAAGCCTTTGCAACAGTTAGAGAAGCTGCATTTAGAAGATTAGGATTAAAAGCATTTAAAGTTCAAATTATGGGAGCAATTTCTTTACATAATGGAGATATTGCTGAAATGAAAACAGGAGAAGGAAAAACTTTAACTTCTATTTTTCCTGTGTATTTGAATGCTTTAGATGGTAAAGGTGTACATGTTGTTACAGTTAATGATTATTTAGCAGAACGTGATAAAACTGATAATGGAAAGGTTTTTGAGTTTTTAGGATTAACTGTTGGTTTAAATAAACGAGAACTTTCAAATGATGAGAAGAGAGAACAACATAGTTGTGATGTAACTTATACAACAAATGCTGAACTTGGTTTTGATTACTTGAGAGATAATATGGTAACACGTTTAGAAGATAAAGTTTTAAGACCTCTTAATTATGCTTTAGTTGATGAGGTTGACTCAATTTTAATTGATGAATCTAGAACACCATTGATTATTTCTGGAGGGAAGAAAAATACAGCTGCTTTATATGTACAAGCAGATAAATTTGTAAAATCATTAAGAGAAGAAAAAGATTTTGAAGTTGATATAGAAAGTAAGACAGTAACATTAACTTCTGAAGGTATTGCAAAAGCAGAAAAAGGATTTAAACTTAATAATTTATATGATCCTGAACATACTTCATTAGTACATCATATTAATCAAGCTTTAAAAGCTAATTATACAATGACAAGAGATGTTGAATATATGATAGCAACTGAAGATGGTAGTCGTGATATTCGAAATGCAAGTATTATGATTATTGATCAGTTTACAGGGCGTGTTATGCCAGGGCGTGCATATAGTGATGGATTACATCAAGCTCTTGAAGCTAAAGAGGGTGTTCCAATTAAAGAAGAAACTGTTACGCTTGCAACAATTACTTATCAAAATTTCTTTAGATTATTTAATAAATTAGCAGGTATGACAGGAACTGCTAAAACAGAAGAAGAAGAGTTTAGAACAATCTATAATATGCGTGTTATTGAAATACCTACAAATAGACCTGTTATTAGAGATGATAAACCAGACTTAGTTTATGCTAAACAAAGTGTAAAATATAAAGCCATATGTGATGAAGTTGAAAAACGTCATGCTTATGGACAACCTATTTTGTTAGGGACTGTTTCAGTAGAAACATCTGAATTATTAAGTCGTATGTTAAATAAACGTGGTATTAAACATAATGTACTGAATGCTAAAAATCATGCAAAAGAAGCATTGATTATTGAAAAAGCAGGTGTTAAAGGTGCTGTTACTATCGCAACAAATATGGCAGGACGTGGAACTGACATTAAATTAGGTGAAGGTGTTGCTGAAATAGGTGGTTTAATGGTTATTGGTAGTGAAAGACATGAATCTAGACGTATTGATAATCAGTTAAGAGGGCGTTCTGGGCGTCAAGGAGATCCAGGATGTTCATTATTCTTTGTTTCCTTTGAAGATGAATTGATGCAAAGATTTGCTAGTGAAAGAATTCAACAGTTTACTGGTTTCTTAGAAGATGAAGCTATTGAAAGTAAAATGGTTACAAAATCAATCGAAGGAGCACAAAAACGTGTTGAAGGACAAAACTTTGATATTCGTAAACAACTTCTTCAATATGATGATGTTATGAGACAACAACGTGAAATCATGTATAAAGAACGTGATGATATTATGTCACAAGATGATTTGGCTGATATTGTTAAAGGAATGTTTGAACAATCTATTGAACATACTGTCAGAAAATTCACAAAACATGATGGTAAACAAGATGTTGTTGATGTTGATGGTGCATTAAGTTATATATCTAAAAATTATATGTTATTGGCAACGTTAGTGGCTAAAAATAAGAATTCAATAGAAAATGAACCTCAAAAACTTATGAATAGTTTATCTGAGATTACTTTCTTACAATATCAAAATAGATTTAATAAAGACTTACCTGCTGAAATTAAACTTGATTATGAAAGAAGAGTTTTATTAGGTGTAATTGATCATACATGGATTAATCATATTGATGCAATGCAAAAATTGAGAAATGGAATTTATTTAAGAGCATATGCACAAAAAGATCCATTACAAGAATATACTGAAGAAGCATTCTATATGTTTGAGGAAATGACAAAATCAATTTCTGAAGATATTACAAGAAATATTGTTCATATGGGTATTGCTCCTGGAAGTGAACAAGAGAAAGAAATTCCTTCTGTTCAAATAGAATTGGAATTTAATGATTAATGGAATTATATGAAATAAAAAATGGGCTTGAAAAAGCCCGTTTATTACTCAATGAGTTATCTATTTCAATAAATATTGATGCTTTAAAGAGAGAAATTGAAGGATTAACAGTTCAAACATTAGAAGAAGATTTTTGGAGTGATCAAGATCACGCTAAAAAAGTATATGATCAATTAAATGAAATGAAAAAAGTTGTAGATGTTTATGAAGAATTAAATGTTTTACTAGATGAATTAAATGAAACATATGAATATGTTAAAGAAACAAATGATCAAGATTTTAAAGAAGCATTGGATCAAGATTATGCTACTTTTGAAGAAAAATTAGAAGATTTTGAAAAAACATTATTATTTGCTGAAGAATATGATCATCATAATGCTATATTGGAAATTCATCCTGGAGCAGGAGGAACAGAATCACAAGATTGGGCAGCAATGTTGATGCGTATGTATCAACGTTATGGTGATAAAAAAGATTGGAAAATAGAAGTATTAGATTATTTAGATGGTGAGGAAGCTGGATTAAAATCTGTAACAATGCGTTTTGTTGGTTATAATGCTTATGGACATCTAAAAGCTGAAAAAGGGGTTCATAGATTAGTACGAATTTCACCTTTTGATTCATCTAAAAGGAGACATACATCATTTGCCTCAGTAGATGTTATGCCAGAGTTTAATAATGATATTCAGATTGAAATTGATCAAAATGATATTAGGATTGATACATATCGTGCCTCTGGAGCAGGAGGGCAACATATTAATAAAACAGATTCAGCTATTCGTATTACGCATATTCCAACCAATATTGTTGTTACTTGTCAATCTCAAAGATCACAAATTCAAAATAGAGAACAAGCAATGATTATGTTGAAATCAAAGCTATATCAAAGAATGTTAGAGGAACAAGCTTCTAAATTGAGTGATATTAAAGGAGAACAAAAAGCGATTGAATGGGGTAGTCAAATTCGTTCATATGTACTTCATCCTTATTCGTTAGTTAAGGATAATCGTAGTGGATATGAAAGCAATAATCCTAAGAATATATTAGATGGAGATTTAGATAATTGTGTTTATGCTTATTTAAAATCGATGGTAAAGGAAGATGTAGATGAATAATGTTGTTAAATTTTTAAGGGATAGTATTTTAGTTATTATTGGAAATGCTGTTTTAGCATTTGGTTATGCTGTTTTTGCTATACCTTCAAATTTAATTGTAGGAGGAGCAACAGGATTATCACTTATTGGAGAACATTTTTTATCAATCAATTATTCAACAATTGTTTTTGTAATTAATATGTTGATGTTAGTGTTAGGATATTTTGTTTTAGGAAAGAAATTTGCGGTTGGTACAGTATTAAGCTCATTTCTTTTTCCGTTCTTTCTTGCTTTATTTGAGACGATTCCACAATTTCAAAATATAACAAATGATATGCTATTATCAGCTATTTATGCAGGAATCTTTTCAGGAATAGGATTGGGAATTGTATTTAGATTAGGTTATAGTACAGGTGGGATGGATGTTCCACCATTGATTATTCATAAAAAAATGGGTGTTTCATTAACACTAGCTATTAATACAGTAGATGTTATTATTTTAATAGGACAAGTTTTCTTTACTAATTTTGAAGGTATTTTATATGGAGTGATTACAGTTTTTATTACTTCATTTGCTATTGATAAAGTTAGTTTTTTAGGAGAAAAGAATTTACAAGTCCTAGTTATTTCTAATAAACATGATCAAATAGCAGAAGCTATTTTTAATGAAATAGATCGTGGCTGTACTTTTGTGAATGTAACAACAGGCTATCTTCATGAAAAGCAACATGCAGTATTATGTGTCGCTAATAATCGTGAATATGCAAAAATAAATGATTTGGTAATGAGTATTGATCCTACTGCTTTTATTATTGGAAGTGAGATTCATAGTGTAAAAGGAAGAGGATTTACTTTACCTAACATAGATATTGATAAAACAGATATATAAATTACAAATATGATAACAATGATTTATCATATTTTTTAATTTAATAGTATAAAAGAGAAGGAAATTTAACTTTCCTTCTCTTTCATTTCTGCATAAAGTTCAATATATCCACAATGATTACAAACAGCAGCTTTAATTGGATATTGTTTCTTCTTCAAATTTTCATCTTTAACAATTACAGTAAAATCACTAATAGGTTGAGCAGAATCAATAAGATAGCAATCTTCTGACATTTCATGATGACATCTAGGACATTTTTTCATATAATTTATTTCACCTCTTATTTCTATTATACATAATATTTTTTTGAAAACAAATATCAAAAATACTATAATTTCCATTTTATATGTCAAAATATATGTTATAATAGGGAAAGGAGTGTGATATAATGATAAAACTTGAAAATGTAACAAAAATATATAAAACAGGTGTAAGAGCCATTAACAATATGAATGTAGATATTGGTCCAGGTGAATTTGTTTATGTTATTGGACCTACTGGGGCAGGGAAGTCAACTTTTATTAAGTTATTATATAGAGAAGAAAAAGCAACATCTGGTTTAGTTGTTGTGGCAGGAAAAGATGTTTCTAAAATTAAAAATCGTAAAGTTCCTTATTTTAGAAGAAATATAGGAGTTGTATTTCAGAATTATAGACTTTTACCTAAAAAAACAGTTTTTGAAAATGTTGCTTTTACTTTAGAAGTAACAGATACTCCTAAATTAGAAATCAGAAAAAAAGTAAGAAGAACTTTAGAATTAGTTGGATTAGAAGATAAAGCAAATGCATTTCCTCATGAATTATCTGGTGGTCAACAACAACGTGTTGCGATTGCAAGAGCTATTGTTAATAGTCCTAAAGTTTTAATTGCTGATGAACCTACTGGGAATCTTGACCCTGAAACATCAATAGAGATTATAGAGTTATTAGAAAGAATTAATGAAGTTGATCATACAACTGTTTTAGTTGTTACTCATGATAAAGAGATTGTTCAAAAGTATAAGAAAAGAACAATTTTAATTGAAGATGGATGTATTAAGACTGATACAAGTACAGGAGGTTATTTCAATGGAACTCATTAGTTGTATTAAAAACTTTCCAAAACATTGTAAAACAGCGATTCAAAATATTTGGAGAAATGGCGTTATGTCAATTTCTTCTATCTTTGCTGTTACAATTACATTAGTGCTTATTGCTGTTATTGGTGTTGTAGCCATTAATATTCAAGATATGACATATGATATAGAAGAAAGTTTAACAATTTATGTAAAGATGGATCGTGAAGTTAAGGATTCAAAAGCAAAAGATATTCAACCTGATATTGAAGCAATTGAAGGGGTAAAAAAAGTAGAATTTTCTTCTAAAGATGATGAATTAAATAAATTAATTGAATCTCAAAATGATGATGGGAAAAAATTATTTGAAACATATCGTAAGAATAATCCTTTAGGTGCAGCTTATGTTGTTGAAGTTAAAGATACAAAACAATTAGATAGTATTGCACAAAAAATCCAAGAATTAGATCATGTGAATGAAGTTAATTATGGAGGAGAATCAACATCTTCTTTAGTAAGTAGTTTAGAATCAATTAGAAATGGTGGAGCTATTTTTGTAGCAGCATTGACAGTGATTGCATTATTCATGATTGCTAATACAATAAAAATTACAATTACATCAAGACAAACAGAAATTAGTATTATGCGTATGGTTGGAGCAAGTAACTGGTTTATTCGTTTGCCTTATATGTTAGAAGGAATTTTTATTGGAATTATTGGTGCTATTATACCTGTATTAGTATTATATTTTGGCTATACAACAGTTTTTAATAGTGCAAGAGATATTTTACCAGCAATGATGACATTAAGAGCGCCATTCCCATTTATTTGGCAATGTACAGGCATTCTTGTTGGTTTAGGTAGTGGTGTTGGTTTAATTGGAAGTTTTGTTTCAGTAAGAAAATTTTTGAAATTTTAAAAGAATACATATATGAATGAAATGATAAAGTAGACATATTGATGTTTACTTTTTTATTTAAGATCTTTTTTAGTATTTAAAGGAAAGTTATGGGTTAATTATATTATCTATGATATAATTAATTTATCTACTTAAAGTATAAAGTATTAATAATATGAAGGTGCAAGAATGAGATCTTTTTGTGAGTTAATAACAAATTATTGTGTGAAATATAATTCATATAGAAGATGCTAATGCTTTAAGGTTTGGGATAGAATTGATTATAACTCAAATCATAACTATTGGGACAATTCTTTAAATAGGTTTAACAATAAGTGATATAAAACAATGTCTCCTTTTTTGTATATGCTTTTATTGAAAACAACAGATAGTAAAAAAATGTTTCAAAGATAAATAATAGATGTTATGAATAGAATTGGTATACAAAAGATTGTGAATTAAAAAACAGAAAGACCTGTAATATTATTTATTGTTTCTTTTAAAGGTAGTTTATATGGAAATCATTTTGTTATGACATATAGGTATGTAAAATATAATGGAGTATTATGGTTTAAAGCATATGATAATTGGAGTGGCAATAAAAATCGAGGATGGATTAATAGAAATTGGATTCAAGATGGAATTTATTTGAATTAGGCAGGTGGAAATTATGAATAAAAAGAATATTTCAATATTTGTTATTATAGTTATTTTTATTGGTTATGTCATTTATTCGATGTTTTGGATGGGACCAGGAACTTCTCCAATATCATATGTGAATATTCAAGAATTTGAAAAAAGTGAAAATGTAAAAGTTCATCATTTTTATGATATTGAAGAATATATAATGAATGATAAGAAAGAATTATTGATTGATTCTTCTAAGAAGTTTCATATAACTGGAAAAACACCTCAAAGTCAATATGTTTCTTATGGTATTGAAACAGAAGATCTATCTTCTTCATATAGTTTTACTACAGATAATTCAACTTCTATTGTAGATAATAAGATTATGGAAACTCATATTGGGAATGGAGTATTTTATCAATATCATTATAAAGATAATGATGATAAGGATACAGTATATATTGGACAATATATAACAAATGATTTTAATTATACTATTAAAATCATTTGTAATCATTTAGAAGAAAAGATGGTTGAAAAGAAAATGATAGATTATATTAAGCTTGTTGAAAATATAAAGTCATAAAGGGATAAAGATAAAAGCGGGAACGCAAAGTATTATTATAGGACATTTGAAACACAAAGACCTGTTTCATAAATAATATGAAAAATAATAATTTTGGAAAATTAATTATCTTTATTCTTATAATAATAGTTTATAGTTTTTTAATGAGTTTGTTTCTAAAATATAATTTGTCATTTGTTGAATATTGTGGAATTGGCATAATTATTGCTATACCATTTTTAGTATTGATCCGATATATTGAGAAGAGATAGATAAAGCTCTTTTAACAGTTTTGCTTGTTAAAAGAGTTTTTTATAAACATAATATTATGTATATGAATATAGAATACTGTATAATGATTATTGATATTGAAGAAATGTGGTGGAGTGTATGAAAAATATTATTTTTATTGGAGGAACAATGGGAGTTGGAAAAAGCACTGTTTCACAAGCTTTAAAAAAAGATTTAAATGATAGTGTTTGTCTTGATGGGGATTGGTGTTGGGATATGAATCCATTTGTTGTTAATGGGGAAACAAAGGCATTGGTAATGGATAATATTTGTTATATGTTAAATAATTTTATTCATTGCCAACAATATCAAAATATTATCTTTTGTTGGGTTATGCATCAACAATCTATTATTGATGAACTTCTTTCTTATTTAGATACAAAAGATTGTAATGTTTATTGTATTTCTTTAAGTTGCTCAGTTGAACAACTCACAAAGCAAATAGAAAAAGATATACAACAAGGAATTAGAAAAATGGATGTATTAAAAAGAAGTATAGAAAGATTAAAATTATATGATAACCTTAATACTATAAAAATCGACACAACTCTTTTATCTGTTTATGAAATAGTAGATAGAATAAAGGAAATCATAGACTAATATTTTGTTATTGAATTGACTTCAATAGTGTTTTTACTTATAATAATGGAAGTAGTAAAAAGGCAGGGATAAATATGTTTACGAAAAAAGAAGTCTTTAGTATTCCAAACTTAATGTGTTATTTTAGGATTTTATTAGTTCCTATTTTTGTTTATGTTTATTTTACTGCTGAAACTGGACAAGGACATCTATTATCTGCCTTTATTTTACTTCTTTCAAGTATTAGTGATTTTTTAGATGGGTATATTGCTCGTAAATATAATATGGTTACTGAACTTGGCAAACTGATTGATCCTGTTGCAGATAAATTAACTCAATTTGTAGTTGCATGTGTCCTTATGTATACATATCCAGCATATTCATTTTTAGTTGCTATTATTGTACTTAAAGATGGAATGTTATTGTTTGTTGGATGGTATATTTATCGTAAGAAAGCTAAACATTTAGCACAAGCAGAAATGCCTGGTAAAATTGCCACTGCTGTTTTCTTTGTTGTTTCTATTTTATTGATTGCATTTAATATTCCACATACAGTTATTGCTTCTATAATGATTTATACAACACTAGTTTTAATGATTTTAGCAATGATTTACTACGGACAGGGATTGTATCATTTATATAAAGAGGATTAAACAAGATATATTTCTTGTTTTTTTATATTGTTTTAGAAAGGATAATTATGGATAAAAGAGAATTAAAGTATAGATGCTATATGGAAGCATTAGAGAAAAGTGTTGTTTCTGTTGAAATAATTTTAAACAGACTAGTACAAATTGATGATAAAAAAGGAATAATTGATGATGTTGTTTTAATGAAAGATAAGAGAAAAACAATTCTTGATTTAGAATTATCATTAGCTGATTTGTGCATTTTATTAAGAAAGATGTCAGAAAATTTATTTATTCAAATAGATAAAGAATTAAGAAGAGATATGAATAGTATTATTCATTCTAATCGTTTTGAATATTATCAAGAAGTTATTGTTTATTCTCAAAAAGGCAGGGAAGAGGTTGATTTAAAAGCATTATTAGCATTTTGCCATCAAATACTATCAACTGACAAAGTTTGAATGAAGAATAATTTATAATTGTTTTGGGTGATACTTATGAACTTAAGAAGAAATATGGGAATAATGATGATGATGTTAGGAGTTTTATTAACTATTAATCAAGCAGGGGTTAATAATGAATTTTTAATAAAAATTAGAAAAACATTAGAAGTCTATTGGCCTCTCATATTAAGTTTTATAGGTATATATATGATTTCTTTTCCAAAGAAAAAGAATAAAAGATAAAATATAAAAAATAGATGATAAAACTTTATTTTTTGTTTATTATTTTGTATAATGAACGCATATGGAGGTATATGTATAATGAAAAAAAGACCTGTGGTTTTATGTATTTTAGATGGTTATGGTTTAACTGAAAGAATTGATGGAAATGCTGTTAAATTAGCAAATACACCAAATTTAGACGATTTAATGGCAATGTATCCAACAACAACTTTAAAGGCTTGTGGGAATGCTGTGGGATTACCTGAAGGTCAAATGGGTAATAGTGAAGTTGGACATTTAAATATTGGAGCTGGTAGAATTGTTTACCAATCATTAACTTTAATTAATAAGGCTGTTGAAGATGGAACATTTTTTGAAAATGAATGTTTCTTAAAAGCTATACAACATGCGAAAGATAATAATTCTAAATTACATATTTGGGGATTATTATCAAATGGTGGAGTTCATTCATCAAATGAACATATTTATGCATTATTAAAATTAGCAAAAAATCATGGCTTAGAAAAAGTTTATGTTCATGCATTTTTAGATGGAAGAGATGTTGCTCCTGATAGTGGTGCAGATTTTATTCAAGAATTACAAGATAAAATGAATGAAATAGGAGTTGGGCAAATAGCAACTATTTCAGGTAGATATTATGCTATGGATAGAGATAAAAGAATGGATCGTATTGAATTAGCATATAATGCTTTAATTGCAAAGAGTGGAGAAACATATAGTGATCCAGTTCAATATGTTAAAGATTCTTATACAAAAGAAGTATATGATGAATTTGTTATTCCTGGATATAACCCAGAGACAAATGGTGGTGTAAGTGATGATGATGCCATTATCTTTGCTAACTTTAGACCAGATAGAGCAATTCAAATGTCAAATGTTTTCACAGCTGATGTTTATGATGACTTTAAACCAGCAGATAAACCAAAGAATATTTATTTCGTATGTATGATGAGATATGCTGATACAGTGAATGGAGATATTGCATTCCATTCAGTAAACTTAAATAATACATTAGGAGATTATTTATCATCTCAAGGATTAAAACAATTAAGAATTGCAGAAACTGAAAAATATGCTCATGTAACATTCTTTATGGATGGTGGAGTTGATAAAGAAATTGAAGGAGCTACTCGTGTATTAATTAATTCACCAAAAGTAGCAACTTATGATTTACAACCAGAAATGAGTGCTTATGAAGTTAAAGATGCACTTATTGCTGAATTAGATAAAGATTTATATGATGTTGTTATTGTAAACTTTGCAAACTGTGATATGGTTGGACATACAGGAATTATCCCAGCAGCAATCAAAGCTGTTGGTGTAGTTGATGAATGTGTAGGAGAAGTTTATCAAAAAGTTCTTGAATTAGGAGGAACTATGTTGATTACAGCTGATCATGGAAATAGTGAAAGATTATTAGATGAAGAGAATAATCCATTTACTGCTCATACAACAAACCCAGTACCTTTAATTCTAACAAATACGCATTTAGAATTAAAAGAAGGGGGAAAACTTGGAGATTTAGCTCCAACAATTCTTCAATTATTAGGATTACCTATTCCTGAAGAAATGACTGGTGAAAGTTTATTAGGATAAGAGAGAGCTCTTATCCTTTTCTTTTGGTAATGTTTATGATATATTTAAACCAATGGAGTGAGAAGATGAAGAAAAAAATTATTTTTTTATTATCATTATTTTTTTTATTAGGTTGTCAAAGTCAACCTGTTCAAAAATTAAAAATAAATGGAATTGAAAATATTCAATATGATGAGTTAATAAAGAATTTAAATTCCAATGTTACATTTATTATATATATTGGTAGACCAGATTGTGGTGATTGTCAACAATTCTATCCTGTTTTAGAAGAATATATTCAATCACATAAAGATACAGGAATATATTATTTGAATATTAAACAATTTAGAGACCAAGCTAAAAAAGAAGATGCAACAAAAGAAGAAAAAGATTTTTATAAAAATCTATACGAAGAACTTCATTTTGATTGGACACCTACTATACATGTTATTTCTAATGGTCAATTTATAAAAACATATCAATATTTAAATGAAGATTATTTTGAAATAAAAGATAGAAAAAAACAAAGAATGAAAAGACAAGAATTTTTAGATGAGTTTCAAATATTTATGGATGATTATTTTAAGGAGGATTAATATATGAAAGAATGTCCTAGATGTGGTTATAAGATAACTGATGAAGATAAATATTGTCCTCACTGTGGATTAGATTTACAAAGGCAATATAAACCATTACAAAGTAAAAAAGCAAAATCAACAAATTATTTATTATATGTTTTAATTCTTTTTTCTTTTGTAAGTATTCCATTATTATATTCACAAGTTTTAAATAACTTAACACAAAATTTACCATTACCCCAACAAACCCAAAATACTTCTCAATTACCCAATATGATTGAGGCTGAGCCAACAGCTCTTTTACAATCTTTTGATACATTAGCAGACTATAAACAAAAATATTCAAATGTATCATCTTTTATATCTAATATAGAAAATTATGAAAAATCTTTATTTGAGAAAGGGAATAATACATTCCAAAAAGAATATAGTATACAAGTTTTAAATAATTATAATGTTTTATATAGATTGGTTTATACAACAACAATATCTGATCAATATGAAATAAAAATTGTGAAAGAATATGATAGAGCTCATAATTATAATCGAGAAATTATATCTTTAAGAAAACACAATGCACAATTATTTGAAGAACTTTTATTAAACGAAGAAGAAAAACAAATGATTAATAATTATATTGGTGATCAACAAGCTATTGATAAAGTGATTCAAGCCTATTCTTTACGTAAAGAAGAATTTCGTGATAAAAAAGAAAAAATAGGTCATTATGGGTTAGGAACATATCAAGATAATATTTCATTTGTTGTTTATAGATATCATGATACTTATCAATCTGAATTAAAATATCAAAAAGAAATAAAAGATTACTTAGGTTAAAAGAGAGATACATCTCTCTTTTTCTTTGCATTTAAGATAATATTAGATATAATAATAAAAATGGAGGAAAGATGGATGAAAATATTATTTAGTGATTTTGATGGGACTTTGGTAGAAAATGATAAGGTATTGTCTCAAAAAAATAAAGAAATGATGAAAATATTACAAAAACAAGGACATTTGATGGTTATATGTACTGGTAGAAATATTAAAGAATTTCAAAGGGATCAAGAAATATTTGATTTTCCATTTGATTATCTTGTTTTGAATAATGGTGGACATATTGTTGATAAAAACTATCATACTTTATATGAAAAAGTTATTGATAAACAAGTGGGAATAGATATTTTAAATCATACAACATCTTATCCTCATATGTGGTCTTATTTTTGTGATGGTAAAGAAACATATGCTTATAAAGATGGTATAACATATGATCATAGTATAGGAGATGTTGAAATTGATGCAGACTTTATCTCTTTATATCATCAAGCTCATCATTTTCAAATTATCTGTTTTAATCAAGATGATGCAGGTATGAAAGATACAAATATATGTTATGACTATGTTAAAAATAATTATCATGATGATGTTGAAGCTTATTTTAATTTACATTATGTAGATGTTGTTCCAAGTGGATGTTCAAAGGGAACAGGTGTTCATAAATTATTAGAATTACTTTCTCAAAATATAACAGAAGTTTATGCGGTGGGTGATTCATATAATGATTTATCTATGATACAAGAAGCTACTTATGGATATACATTTTGTTATGCTCATCAAGATATTAAACAAGCAACTGATAGACATGTACAATATGTTTATGAAGTTATTGAAGATATGTTAGGAGGGAAATATGATGACTTGGCAAGATAAACTCAGACAGGTTGATCCTTATGAGGCAGGAGAACAACCTCAAATTAAAGACCTTATTAAATTAAATACAAATGAAAATCCTTATGATCCAGGTATAAAAGTTAAAGAGGCTATACAATGTTTTCAATCTTCAGAATTAGCATTATATCCCAATCCAGATGCTGATGAGTTAAAGCATGTTATTGCTAAGTACCATGGTTTAAATGATAACCAAGTTTTTTTAGGAAATGGTTCTGATGAAGTTTTAGCACTTACTTTTTTAACATGTTTTAATGGACAAGAACCTATATTGTTTCCTGATATTAGTTATTCTTTTTATCCTGTTTATTGTCATTTGTATCATATTCCTTTTCAAAAACAACCATTAAATGAATTATTTGAAATTGTTAAAGAGGATTATTATCAACCAAATTCTGGAATTATCTTTCCAAATCCTAATGCTCCAACAGGTTGTTTAGTTTCATTAGAATTCATAGAAGATATTTTAAAACATAATTCGAATAGTGTTGTTGTTATTGATGAAGCTTATATTGATTTTGGTGGTCAAAGTGCAGTTCCATTATTGAAAAAATATCCTCAACTTCTTATCATTCAAACATTTTCTAAATTTAGATCATTAGCAGGGATTCGTTTAGGGGTTGCATTAGGAAATCCAGAACTTATTTCTAAGCTTTATGATGTAAAGAATTCATTTAATTCATATCCTATTGATAGATTAGCACAAGTCATAGGAAAGGCAAGTATGGAAGATAGTGAATATATTCAAAATAATGCTCAAAAAATTATAAAAACAAGAGAATGGTTAAAAAAGGAATTAAAGGATTTAGGTTTTGTGATGCCAGATTCATATGCTAACTTTGTATTTGTTAAGCATCCAGAGTATGATGCAGAAACATTATTTCATGAATTAAGAGCAAGAGGAATTTTAGTGCGTTATTTTAACAAAGAAAGAATTAATCAATATTTAAGAATAACGATTGGTACACAAGAACAGATGCAAAAATTAATAGAAGAAATAAAATTCATTTTATAAAAAATAAGACAAGCCAAAGGCTTGTCTTTATGTTCTCCAAAGGAAATCCATATAAATTTGATTTTCTTTTTCCCAAGATGCTTCATTGTGTTTTCCACTTGTGATATTAATACAACAAGCAATACCTCTTTTTGTAAATTCTGAATAAAAATAAGACAATAATTGTTGCACACTTTCTAAATGTTTTTGTCCATATGTTTCCCTTTTTCCATGACTTAAATAGACTCTCGTATCTGGACTCATTTGAGTTTTTTTAAGTTCATCTTTTAACTGATATTGACAAATACTGATGGATGATGATAAACATGCAGCTTTAGAAAAATACTGGTTATATTGAATAATTGTATAAAGCGCCATAAGTCCTCCCATAGAGCTTCCACCAATACCAGTACATTCTCTAAATGGAATGGTGCGATAATGTTGATCAATAAATGGTTTAAGTTCATGAACAACCCAATCCATTAATTCTTTTCCTTTGCCTTGAATATCTCCTAAATGAGTTCCACTTAATTCATAGGGACAAAATTCATTTAATCTCTCTCTACCTTTATGATTACATTCTATACCAACAATAATAAAATCTTTACCATAATCATCTAAAAATTCTTTAAGTCCCCAAGATTTTCCATATGTTGCATCTTCATCATTGAATAAGTTATGTCCATCATACATATACATAACAGGATATCTTTCATCACATTCATAATAATGTTGAGGTAAGTATAAATGAATTGTTCTCATTAATTGAAAAGGGGTTATACATATATCAAATTTCTCTATCATAAACTAAACCTCCTTAATCTATATAGTACACCTTAGAGTATACTTAAAGTCAAGTATTTATAAAAATAAAGTATTTTTCTTTTTTGTAAGTAGAGAAGTATGGTATAATGCAAAAAATAGGAGGAAGAATATGGATAGAGATTTTGTTGTTATTTTTGATTTAGATGGAACTTTATTAAATACAGATTTATTAATACATAAGTCTTTTGAACATGTTTTTCACATTTATAAACCAGATTATCAATTAACTGAAGAAGAACATCTTTCTTTTTTAGGTCCACCTTTAAGAGAATCATTTCAAAGATATTTTCCCAATACGATGATAGATGAACTGGTTGCATGTTATAGAGAGCATAATCATAAAAATCATGAAAATTATGTAACCATTTATCCAACTGTAAAAGAAACATTAGATATTTTAAAACAAAAAGGTTATCCATTAGCACTTGTTACAACAAAATATAAAGAAGCTGCTTATATTGGTTTAAATCTTTTTGATTTAACAAAATATTTTGATATTATTATTGGTGGAGAAGATGTTATTCATTCTAAACCTCATCCTGAAGGATTATTGAAAGTGATGAAAGAAACTGAATGTCGTCAAGGTGTTATGATAGGTGATAATGTAAGTGATATTCTTTCAGGAAAGCATGCTGGTATTTATACAATTGGTGTGAAATGGAGTCCAAAAGGTCAAGAAGAAATCAAACAACTAAAACCTGATTTGATGATTGATCAGATGAAAGAAATAATAAAATTTATAGAAAGGGTGAGTTAAATGTTAGATTTAATTATTGTTGGTGCTGGTCCAGCAGGATTGACAGCAGCACTTTATGCTTCTCGTGCTGGAGCGAATGTACTTGTTTTAGATGGAGGAGCACCAGGAGGAAAGCTGAATTTAACAGCGGAGATTGAAAATTATCCAGGAACAAAAATGAAAGGACCTGAGCTTGCTTACTCTATGTATGAACAATGTTTATCATTTGGAGCGAAACAAGAGTATGGTGAAGTAACAAAAATTGAAAATAAAGAAGATTATAAAATTGTTTATGTTGGTGATAAGTCATATGAAGCACGATATGTTTTGATTGCTACTGGAACAAAGGAAAGAAAGATGAATATTCCTTTAGAAGAAGAAATGACAGGAAGAGGAGTTTCTTATTGTGCTGTTTGTGATGGCCCTTTTTTCAAGGGAAAAACTGTTACTGTAATAGGTGGGGGAAATTCAGCTATTGAAGAATCTATCTATTTAAGTGATATTGCTGAAAAGGTCAATATTATTGTTAGACGTGATGTTTTACGTGCAGATCAATATTTAGTTGATAAATTAAAACAAAAAGAAAATATTGAAATTCATTTTTTAAAAAAACCATATTCTATAGAAGTAACAGATCAAAAAGTAACAGGATTAGTTGTGTCTGATTCTAAAACAGAAGAACTATCTACAATTACGACACAAGGTATTTTCCCTTTTATAGGGTTAGATCCAATTACAGATTTTGTGAAAAATTTAGATATCATAGATGAATACGGATATATTTTAGTGGATGAAAATCAAGAAACAAAAGTCTCAGGAATATTTGCAGCAGGTGATGTTACATCAAAACAATTAAGACAAGTTGTAACAGCTACAAACGATGGTGCAATTGCAGGACAATATATTGCATCATTATTAAAATAATATTGAGTATAATATTTATATTTTGAAGTGTTTATAAACACTTCTTTTTTAATAAATACAAATTTTAACAAAAATATATTGAATTTTATAAAAAATATGATATGCTATCGTTGTAAATTAAATTAGCAAACCTATTGAAAGATAGGGACGCAAAGCTATAGGGTCTTTAAAATGACAGCCAGTTGCAATTATTTATAAACTATATGTGATTATATTTAATGATAATGGCTCTATTTATAAGATAAATGGAGTCTTTATTTTTTAATCATGTTCATAATTTTATAATTAATCGTAATGGCTCCTGACTTTAAAAGATAGGAGCTTTTATTATGATGACAATCTAAAACAATGAATTAAGACATTGTTATGGATTGTATAATAAGGACCCTAAAATTGTAATAAAAAGAATAAAATTATCAATAAGGGATAGAGGTTGAATGTGATTATGAGAAAGATAAAAATATTGATTTGTTTAGTAATGATATTTTCATGTGTATGTATCAATGTCATAGATATTTTTGCATTAGAAGAAAAAGAATATGGTTATTTAGATTTAGATTATACACCTGAACCAAGAAAGGCAAAATCTACATATGCTAGAAATTATGCAATACAACTACCTTCTTCATACAATACAAAAGGAACACAATGTGTTACTTCTGTTAAAAATCAAAATCCATATGGAACATGTTGGGCATTTAGTTATATTGCTTTAGCAGAATCTTATATGATGAAACAAAAAGGTGCTTCATCTGATATTGATTTATCTGAAGCACAATTAGCTTATTTTCTCTATAATAATAAATCTCGTTCTTTAAATGATCCTTTAGGAAATACAAAAGGTGATGGTATTCATACCTTAGGAAATGATTATTGGGATTTAGGAGGTAATTCTTATTTTGCAAGTCTTTGGTTATCAGGTTATTGTGGAATGACTGATGAAAGTTTAGCTCCTTATTTAAGTGTTTATGAAAGAAAAACATACACATTAAACAATGATATTGCTTATAATCGTAATAGAGTTCTCTTAAAAAATGCTTATTTTTTAAGTGATGAATCATCAACATTACAAGATGAAGTTAAACAAGCTATATATAAAAATGGAGCAATTGGAGCTGCTTATTATAGCAAAGATAGTCTTTATTATAATCAATCAACAGCAAGTTATTATTGTTCTCAAGAACAACGTACAAATCATGCCATTACTATTGTTGGATGGGATGATTCTTATTCAAAAAGTAATTTTCGTTCAAACAATCAACCTAAAAATAATGGAGCATGGCTTGTTAAAAACAGTTGGGGAAAAAGTTATGGAAAAAATGGATTGATATGGATATCTTATGAAGATAAAAGCTTAACTGATTTTATTAGTGCTGAATTTGATAACGCTTCTGCTTATGATCATAACTATCATTATGATGGAGGATTAGGGCTAGGATATATTTCTATTTACTCTGGTAATAAAGTAGCTAATGTTTATCAAGTCAATGGAAATAAAAGTGGTGGAGATGAATTATTAAAAGCTGTAAGTTTTGGATTGGATTCAACAGATACAAATTATAGTATTCAAATATATAAAAATATTAAAGATCAATCCAATCCATTAAGTGGAACTGAAGCATTATCAGAACCAGTAAAAGGAAGAACAACTTATGCAGGAATCTATACAATTGATTTAAATGAAGATGTTCGTTTAAGTCAAGGTGAAATTTATTCAATTGTTATAACATTTACAAATAATGATGGAAGTAAAATTAAAGTTTATTGTGATAATGATGCAGATTATGATGATTTTCAAACATTCAATGAAACAAATTATAACCAAAGTTTCTATATTTCTGGTAATTATGTACAAGATTTAAAGAATAATAAAAGTGATGATTCTTTTTCTGTAAGAATTAAAGGTTTAACTGTTGATGCTGATAGAAAATTATTAAAAAATATTCAGTTGAATAAAAGTAGTATAACAATGAATGTTGGAGAAACAAAAAAATTAACATATACTCTTACACCAAGTGATGTTCAAAGTCAACTTATTTGGAAATCTAATAATAAAAATGTATTAACTGTTGATAATAAAGGACAAGTTCATGCTATTGCGAAAGGAACAGCAACTGTTACAGTTACAGACAAAAGTGGATTGTCTTCAAAATGTTCTATAACTGTAAATCCAATTGTAAATGCTTCAAGTATTCAATTAAATAAAAGTCAGCTGACTTTAAATATTGGTGAACAAGAAACTTTAAAAGCGACTATTCTTCCATATAATACAACAAATAAGAATATGACATGGAGTTCAAGTAATGAAAAAGTTGCAACTGTAAAAAACGGAGTGATAACAGCTAAATCTGCTGGAACTACAACAATTACAGTTCATACTATTAATGGAAAAAAAGTAACTTGTACTGTTCAAATTAAAAAGCCAGTAACTCCTCAAGTTATTTCAAAAGAATCTATTCAAACAGAAGAAAATCAATCAAGAAGTATAACAAAAGTATCTTTAAAAACAGCAAAAGTTACAGTAGGAAATATAACTTATACTGGTAAAACAGTTCAACCAACAATAAAATTGACTGTAAATGGAAAAACATTAAAAAATGGAGTAGATTATTCTTATACTTATTCAAAACAAAGTCAAGCAGGAAAAGTTATAGATATTAAAATTATTGGTAAAGGTCTTTATGTTGATAGTATCAATAAGAAAGTTTCAATAGTGAAACAAAATGTATCAAAACTCACATATTCAAAGATCAGTAATAAATCTTATACAGGAAAACAAATCAAACCAAGTATAACAGTGAAATATAGTGGAAAGATATTGAAAAAAGGAACAGACTATACAGTAAGCTATGGAAAGAATAAATCAACAGGGAAGGCTACAATCAAAATTACAGGAAAAGGGAACTATACAGGAAGTATTACTAAGACATTCTATATCGTACCAAAGAAAGTAACAGTAAGTAGTGTAAAGAGTACTGCTAAAAAGAGTGTTGCTGTTAAATATAAAAAAGTCACAGGAGCAAGTGGATATCAGATAGCTTATCAAAAAAGTGGAAGTAAGAAGTGGACATACACAACAGTATCAAACAAGAGTGCATCAAAGACACTAACAAAACTCACAAGCAAAAAGAACTATAAAGTGAAAGTAAGAGCTTATAAGACAGTAAGTGGAAAGAAATATTATGGAACATATAGTTCTGTTAAAAATATTAAAGTGAAATAGAGCGAATTATCGCTCTATTTTGTATTATAGAAAGAATTGTAGGGAAATTATTTTGTAAAAAGTGTACACTTATGGTGGGGAATTTGTTATAGTTATTATGATGGGGAGTGGGAAAATGAATAAAATAGAAATTGTAGTTGTTACAGGAATGTCTGGTGCTGGGAAAACACAGACAATGGCAATATTTGAGAATATGGAATATCAATGTATTGATAATTATCCAGTTGCTTTATTAAAGGAATTTGGGGAATTATTACGTACATCTAGCACTTATACAAAGGTTGCTATGGCTGTATCTTTATCTGATGCTATTTTTGCAATAAGAATTTTATCTAATCTGGATTGGATAGATTTAACAGTTGTCTTTTTAGATGCAGAGAATGAAACTCTTTTATCACGTTATAAACAAACAAGACGATCTCATCCATTAATGATAAGTAATCGTTCTTCATCACTTTTAGAAGCAATAGATGATGAAAGAAATATGGCAGAACCTATTAGCAAATTAGCAAATATTGTAATAGATACAACACTATTGAAACCAGCAAAACTTCAAGATAAATTAGAAATCTATTTCCATAAAGGAAATCAAGAAACATTTAGAATTTCTTTTGTATCATTTGGTTATAAACATGGTGTTCCAAGAGATGCAGATTTGTTATTGGATGTTCGTTTTTTACCAAATCCATTTTATATAGAAGAATTAAGAAACAAAACTGGTAATGATAAAGAAGTTTATGATTATGTTATGCAACAACCAGAAACAATAGAATTTATTGAGAAAACAACAGTTTATTATGATTATTTATTGAAGAAATATGAAGAAGAAGGTAAAATGCAAATGATTATAGGTGTAGGGTGTACTGGTGGACAACATCGTTCTGTAACACTTGCAAATTATTTGGCAGAATATTATTCACAATATTATCAAGTTTATAAATGGCATAGAGATGCTCATCATTAGGAGGAAAGTACGTGTTATCATTTTCTAGAGAGGTTAAAGAAGAAATTGTATTTAATGATTTTGATTATCAATGTGAAAAGGCTATATTATGTGCAATGATTAAGATTATTGGGACACTTTCTTTGAGCCAATCTGGTTTATCTTTGGTGTTACGTACAGAGAATGCTAAAATAGCATCAAAGTTACATAAATTTTTAAAAGATTTATATCAACCACATATTGAGTTTTTAGTATCAAGAAAAATGAAACTAAAGAAGAATAATGTATATATTTTACGAGTATCTAAAGCTCGTGAGATTTTAGATGATTTACATTTAATGGAAGGTATAGGAATTCAAAATATACCCGATCAAAGATTGTTAGAAACCGATGATCAAAGAAGAGCATATTTAGCAGGTGTATTTTTATCAAGTGGAAGTGTTAATAACCCAGATACTTCTAATTATCATTTAGAAATGAGTGTTAATGAGGAAGATTATGCTTATTTTATTGAAGGTTTAATGAATCAATATGAATTAAATGCTAAGGTTATTAAAAGAAGAAATAAATTTGTTATTTATTTGAAATCAGCAGAAAAGATTGGAGACTTTTTAAGAGCAATAGGCGCAAGTCAATCAGTTATGAATTTTGAAATGACTCGGATTGATCGTTCTATGGCGAATACAGTTAATCGTTGGAATAATTGTGATATAGCGAATGAAGTAAAAGCAATGAGTGCATCAACTGCTCAAATAGAGGATATTGCTTATGTGATTGATAAAGCAGGTATTGAGATATTAGATGCAAAAACACGTCAGGTTGCTTTACTGAGATTAGATAATCCTGAGTTAACACTTAATGAGTTGGCTGATGTTTATTTGCAAACAACAGGGCAAACAATTAGTAAATCAGGATTACATCATCGTTTTCAAAAGATAAAAGAAGAAGCACAAAAATTAAGACAAATGGAGAATGAATAATATGGAAAATATTAATATTAAGTTTGGAAGACGGGTTAGAGAATTACGTTTAAGACAAGAAATATCTCAAGAAGAATTAGCATTTCGTTGTCAACTTTCTAAAAATTATATTTCTGATGTAGAACGTGGAACAAGAAATGTAACACTTAAAGTTGTAGATAAATTTGCTATTGGACTTGATGTTCATCCTAGTTATTTGTTTCAATGGCATGATGAATAACATAGAAAAAGTTCATTTATAGTTTATATTTGTCATATAGACTACAATGTATATAAAGGAGAAAATATATGGGATATAGTTATTTATATTTATTTTGTTTGTTAATATTAATTATGGTGGTTATGAGGTTCTTTTTACCTTTTTTCATTTATTTATTTCCTATTTTATTAATTGTGTATGTGGTGAAAGCTATTTTTGCAAGACCTAAAAGATCAACATATGAACAAACATATCAAAACCAACAAACAACTTATAACCAAACAAATCAATCATCTGATCCTAATGTTATTGATGTAGATTATAAAGTTGTTGATGAAGAAGATAATGACACTCATTAGAGTGTTTTTTAAAAGGGGGAATTTATTGTGATTTGTTTAAAATGTAAACATGAAATAGAAGATGATGCAAAATTCTGCTCCCATTGTGGAATAAAAATAAAGAGATGTCCATCATGTCATCAACCTCTATTTGAAAATGCAAAGTATTGTTCACATTGTGGAAAAGATGTTTATAAACCTATTCAAGAAGAACATTTAGAAGGATATTATCAACCTATAAATCATCAACCCATTTTTGAAGAAGAAAAATCTAAAGTTGTATTTCAAGATATACAAACAGAAAAAAAGATAAATATTCCAGTTATTTTATTAAGTGTTTTGACTTTAATTATTTTAACAGTATGGGGGTATGGGTACTTAGACAAAACAAAAAATGCAGAGGTATTTAAAAAAGAGACTACTATTCAAGAAAATCCTCAACATCGCCAAATATTAAAAATAAAAGGAACAACATCAGAAGTTTCTATGAGAGCTAATCTCAATCAAGGAGGACATGTTCTTTTTTATAAAGATAGACTATATATGAATAGTGATGATGGACAATTTGTATCCATGAATAATCAATTACAAGATCGTCAAATATTATATAAAGGAAATGTGGAGTATGTAAATATTGTTGATGATGTTATTTATTATACAAATGAGAATAATCAACTTTGTTCTATGGATATAGATGGAAAAAATCAAAAAGTAATTTTAAATAAGAAAGTATTTTATGTAGTTGTGAAAGAGAATAAAGTTTATTATCAATTTGATACAGATCAAGAAAGAATATATGTTTATGATTTAAAAACAAATGAAGATAAAAGATTAAATGAAAGACATTCTTATAACTTAAATGTTATTGATGATAAAATTTATTATACAAGTAGTGATGGTATATATTGTTTAGATATCAATAGTAAAAATGATCAAAAATTATTGACAGGTAAGTGCAGTAATATGGTCTATCATAATCAAAAGTTATATTTTGGAACAAGTGATTTCAATATTCGTATATATGATATTGCCAATAAAGAAGTTGAAACACTTGAACAACAAAATGTATTATTTATGAATATGAATGAAAGATATATCTTTTATTCATATCAAGGTTTAATGAGATATGATATGGAAACAAAAGAAATCAAAAGAATTTATAATGGAAACATTAATGCATGTGAAATTGTTGGAGATCAATTAATCGTTACAGCAAATGGATATGATTCTAATCATCGTGTTATTATGGATTTTGATGGTATAAAACAACAAAGACTTTTCCAAAGTCAAGACAATTCTTATATTTAATATTAGAAAAATAAAATAATAATATAAAAATTAAAAAAACACTTGAATTTATTAAAAATAGTGCTATATTATAGGTGTAAATTAAATCGGCAAACCTATCGAAAGGTAGGGACGCAAAACTATAGGGTCTTTAAAATGACAGCCAGTTGCAATTATTTATAAAATAAAATTTTTATATTTAATCGTAATGGCTCCCTTTATTTAATTATGAAGGTGCTCTAAATAATCGAGCGCTTTAGAAAAAAACGCTATAAAATATTAAGGGGA